>NZ_JBFRDK010000004.1:0-93270 GCF_052113545.1 Paenibacillus sp. TAF43_2 | reverse complement strand
GGATGGCATTCAGTCCTTTGCCTTGCAAGCTTATTATTTCTCCGGATCAACTGCGGTCATTACGTTCTATGGCTCAGCGGACGGTTCTGCTTGGACAGAAATTCCTTCTCAATATTCAGATCCTGTAGGAACAGGCTCCGGCTGGTATGGAACGGAATACAGCTCTTCGGGAGCCCTGCCAAGCGGAATCGATTATTTGAAAATTGAAGTGAGCGGAGACATCGATACTTGGCTTATGCAGCTTGGATCGTTTACGGTTTCCAATCTGTCAACGGCACCTCAGACGATTGACGATAAGCTTGATGACATTTCCAAGCTTRCTTCGTTTACGGCTAATTGGTCGATTGACAACACGAATCCGGCTTTTTTTGGCGGGGATGCTTCTAGAATTGTGAGAACGGCCGTATCGGATGAGTTAGTCGTTTATCATCTGCATGGCATTAAGCATTTTGCAGCAAGGCTTCACTCCTTCGCAGGTTCAACGGGCGTTATTACGTTTTATGGCTCGCCGGATGGCGCGGTGTGGACAGAGCTTGCTGCTGTGCATGATACGCCTGAATCGACCGGGGACGGGGCTTGGTCAGGGGCTACATATACGCCGGCTGATCCGCTGCCCGCAGACATTAATTATTTGAAAGTAGAATTATCTGGCGATCTGGCGAATTGGCTCATGCAGCTGGGCTCTGTAACGCTTGCGAATGTGGTGCCTGGAAACGGCGGCGGCACAGGTGGCGATGGCGATTATTTCGTAGATGCCGCGGCTGGCAGCGACAGCAATGACGGCAAATCGCAAAGCACGGCATGGAAATCGTTTGCGAATGTCAATAATACGACTTTTGCAGCGGGTGACCGCATTTTGCTTAAAAAAGGCAGCGTATGGAACGAGCGGCTGTATCCCAAGGGAAGCGGGACAGCGGAAGCGCCGATAACGATTACGTCTTACGGCAGCGGCAGCAAGCCAATCATTAACGGCGGCGGCATGGCCGGGGGCGCTGTATATCTTCGCAATTCTTCGAACGTCGTTATTCAAAATTTGGAGGTAACCAACTACGCCGCTGAACGCGGAACGACGTACCGAGAGGGCATTCTTGTTGAAAATGCAAACGCGGGTACGCTGACAAACATTCAGATTTTGGATAACTATGTGCATGACGTATCCAGCAGCTTCAGATATCCGACCGAATCAGGAGCAGAGGGCGGACCACATGCCTTTGGGGGCATTTCCGTATATGTAGGCGGCACCACCGCAACGGATAAGTTCGATCAAGTGCTCATTCAAGGAAATACGGTGGAGCGTATTGGACGAACGGGCATTGTCGTATGGGATCAGCGCTGGAATGGGCAGAATTTCGCTTCAACTGGCGTGAAAATCCGTCAAAACTATGTGAAGCAAGCCGACAGCGACGGCATTCTTACTTTCGGCGTCGATGGCGCGTTAATTGAACATAATGTGGCAGAAGGCGGCGGCAATTACTCTGAGGTTGGTGAGTTTAACGGTTCGGCTGCAATTTGGCCGACTCGAGGCAAAAATAATGTGGTGCAGTTTAACGAATCCTTTAATACGAATAAGCCGGAAGGCGACGGTCAAGGCTTCAATCTAGATATTGATACGAACAACAGCGTCGTTCAATACAACTACAGCCATGACAATAAAGGCGGCTTTATTCTCTTTGTGGATGCGCGCTTAACACCCGGCGTTCTGGTCGGCTCTTCAAACAATGCGGTTAGATACAACATCAGCCAAAACGACCTGACTCATACGTTTAACTTTGCGGGCGGAGTTTCGCCTAATACGCAAATTTACAACAACAGCATTTATATCGGAACAGGTCAAAATACGAAAATTATGGATCATGAGTGGAACGAAGCAGGGGACCTGCAGGCGGCTTTTTCATTCAAAAACAATCTTATTTATAATCTTGGAACAGGCGATTATCATGTGCCGGGCATGAATGGCGCTTTTGACCATAACTTGTTTTATGGCAACCATCCGATCAATGAGCCTGCTGACCCGAACAAAGTTACGGCTAACCCGATGCTCGTTTATCAAGGCGGCGGCAGCAAAGGCTGGAACACGGTTGATGGTTACAAGCTAAGAGCCGGCTCTCCTGCTTTGGGTGCTGGCACGCTCATTGCTGACAATGGCGGTTTTGATTATTGGGGTAATCCGGTATCGGGCACGGAAGCTCCGAATATTGGCGCTTATAATGGAGCAGGCTTAAATCCGGCGACGCTGCCGGAGCCGCCTGTCGATGATTTGAGATTGTATTTCCAAGGCTTGAAGGTCATACCGATAATTACCGACGATGGCGGCAGCAAGTCGCTCCGTCTTCAGTTCGTAAACAGCTCTGAAAAAGACAGCTTAACGGTTGGAAAGATTGCTTGGGAGGTTGGCAAAGGTTCGGGTCTCGGCACAATCAGCGGCACGGATACGAAAGTCCCTATCGTCGCGCCAAGCGGGCAATCGACGTATGTTATTCCTTTGCCGGGCTTGGCTGAAGGGGTTAAATATCCACTTGATTTGAAGGTTGAAATTGCCGGATATGAGAACATTCATATCACAAAAGAGATTGATTTTAACCGTATATTGCATGAAACGGACAGCCGCCAGCCTATAACGATTGATTTGGCGAATGGCAGCAATGTGATCACAGGTTTTCAAGGCGACGATGACTTAAGCGGTACAGCCAAGCTGCGCTGGGATGAAGGCTTTTTCTATCTCTCAGCAAGCATTAAAGATGATGTGTTTAACCATGCAGCCTCCGGCAGCTCGATTTGGCAAAACGATGGTATTCAGTTCAGCGTAGCGCCTGGCGTTCCCGGCGAGAGCCAGTCCTGGTATGAATACGGCATTTCGCAGACGCCGGACGGGCCGCAAATTTATCGCTGGCTTACAATGCAAGGCAAAGCAACAGGTTCGGTAACGAACGGGACGCTTAACGTAACGCGAAATGAAGAGACGAAGATAACTTCCTATGAGCTGAAGCTTCCTTGGAGCGAGCTTTATCCGATCCAAGCCGCTGCGAATCAAGCATTAAGCTTCTCGATGCTGGTCAACGATAATGACGGTGCAGGCCGCAAAGGATATATCGAGTGGGGCTCGGGTATTGGCGGAGTGAAGGACCCAGCGCTATTCCGTACCTTCCAGCTGCTGGCTAAAGCAACGGTCACTCCACCGACACCAGGGGGAAGCACAGGCGGCAGCGGCAGCAATGGCAGCTTGAACACGATTGATAAGGGCATCATTACAGCAAAAGGAGCTAGTATCGACAAGGGGATTGCTCAAATCAATATTTCCAACGAGGAGCTTAACAAAGCACTCGAAGGGGCGAAAGACGGGCAATTGTTCATTAATGTGGTACCGTCTGGAGCATATGCGAAGGGTGCTGCCATTCACATTTCCGCAGCAGCGCTAAAGGATGGGAACGATAAAGCGAAAACCATAATCGTCACAGCAAATGGCGCATCGCTTTCCATTCCAGTAGAAGCTCTCTTAGGTAGCCTTCCAGCTGGCTCGAAGCAGGTGGAGATCTCAATTGTCCAGCAAGGAGATGCCTCGCTTCCACAAAGTTTGCAGCAAAAATGGAAAGGCAATCCGATTTACGATTTCACCGTTAAAGCTGATGGAGCAGCTGCCCGCAAGTTTGATTCGAAGTCGCCAATGACGGCGACAATGAAATACGAGCTGAAGCCAGATGAGCAGGCTCATCAGGTTGTTGTATATACAATTCTAGAAGATGGCCGTGTAGAAGCGGTGAAACAAATAAAATACGACTCCGTTACGGGGACGGTAACTTTCCAGACTAATCTTTCTAGCCGTTACGCAGCTGCCTATGCAAATGTACATTTTACAGACGTCAAAGCTGCATCGCGGACGATTATTGAAGCTTTAGCAGCTCGTGAAATGGTGAAAGGCGTGGGGGAGAGCAGGTTTGAGCCTAATCGTTCCATTACCCGCGGCGAGTTTGTTCAGCTTCTCGTCAATGCCCTCGATTTGGCACCTGCTGCTGCAGGGTCTAGCAGCTTTACGGATGTCCGTAAGGAAGCATGGTATTATGCTGCGGTTTCCACGGCTCAGGCACTGGGTATTGTAAACGGAAAAGGAGACGGCTCGTTTGGCGTATCGGACGTCATTACCCGTGAGGAAATGGCTGTCATTGCCTTCCGCGCAATAGGGGCGGTTGTGAAGCTGCCAAAAGCGGCTGGCGAATCGGATATTTTTAAGGACCAGAGCCAAATAAGCAGTTACGCTTTGGAGGGAATTATTGTTTTGCAGCAGGCGGGATTCATCAAAGGGTACGAGGATGGATCATACAAACCAAAAGGCTTGTCTACCCGCGCGGAAGCAGCAGCAGTTATTTACCGATTGATGGGGTTATAGGTTTGTTGAAAGGACTGCTCTCTTGTTGAAAAACAGGAGGGCGGTCTTTTTTCTATAGTAAAATCGGCTGGTTGCTGGAAATTTGCAAGGAGAACAAGGATTTTGAAGGAAATTAAGCAAAAAAGGATGCCTACTTAACCATTTCGCAGCATTGACCCCTAATCAAATAAAATGGAATCGCTTACATTTGTAGTGCGTACGAAAGTGAATTTGCTTTCAGAACGCTATTATGCAGAAAAGGAGGACAGGGATAAACGTTCTTTATACCGACTATTGAGGAGGAAAAAGAAATGTTGTTGATTAAGCAGGCTCGAAGATTAGGAACAATGGCTTTGATCGCTATTCTGCTTATACCTTGGTTATGGCTGCCGAGTGCAACCGACAGGGTTTATGCGGCAAACGCAACGTATTATGTAGACTCTGCTGCAGGAAGTGATACGGCTAGCGGCACAAGCACGGGAACCGCATGGCGGACATTAGCGAAAGTGAATGCGGTGACGTTCCAGGCTGGGGACAAAATTTTGTTCAAAAGAGGGGGCAGCTGGAACGGACAGCTGCATCCGCTAGGTTCAGGAAGCTCCGGCAATCCCATTACGATCGACGCATATGGCACAGGCAATCGTCCGTTGATTAACGGCGGCAGTATCGCTTCTGGAGCAGCGGTATACCTCGTTAATCAGCAATATTGGGTTATTCAAAATTTGGAAATAACGAACAATTCGGGATTAGACAATTCTGGCACAGCAACGACAGGAGGCGTCCCCCGGCATGGCATTTACATTGAATCAAATGGGGGAGGCAAGCTCAATTATTTTCGAATCGCCAATAACTACGTGCATGATGTGAATGGATGCTTCAACTGCGGAGCGGTCGCCCCGCATACAAACGGCGGAATAAGCATGTTTGCTGGCGGAAACACAGACGGCTTCAACGATGTAATTGTGGAGAACAACACGGTGGATCATGTCGGTCGAAATGGCATCAACATTTGGGATGCCAGCTATCATGTTGGGGATCAGACAGTCGTTGTTGCTTCGCAGCTTAGCACCGGTTTAAAGGTACAAAATAATAGCGTATCTTATACAGATGGCGATGGCATTCTTGTTTTTGGTTTTAAGGATTCTATTATTCAATACAATGTGGCAAACGGAGCGGGGCAAAAGATGATTGCGGGCTTTAATATGAATGCAAGCGCCGGAATTTGGCCTACTCGTTCCATCGGTACGATTGTGCAATATAACGAGGCTTACGGCACTCGAACGACAGATACGGACGGGCAAGGTTTTGACGTCGATCTGGGTCATTATGGAGCGATTGTCCAACATAATTACAGTCATGACAACGAAGGCGGGTTCATACTGTTGATGGGCCCTTATACGAACACGAGTACAATTCGCTATAACCTAAGTGTTAATGATGCGTATGGCGGAGAAAAGGGGGTCATTACCTTCTCATATGGTGTTCCAGAGGGAACTAACATCTACAACAACACGATCTATATTGGTTCGGGGCTGAAAAATCCGATCTATTGCGATGGCTGTGATGCGAATACGCCGGGGACATGGAGCTTTAGAAACAATGTCATTTACAACATGGGTACAGGTACTTATTCGTATCCAAGCGTAGGAGCGACTATTGATTACAATTTGTTTTACGGCAATCATCCTGCCAGTGAACCGGCAGATGCCCATAAGCTGACCTCTGATCCGCTGTTTGTGAGTGCGGGCGGCAGTGCGCCGGGCTTAAGCTCAGCAGATGGTTATAAGCTTGAAAGCGGATCTCCAGCGGCTGGAAGCGGGCTGCTCGTTGCCGGCAATGGCGGTAAGGATTATTTCGGAAACATAGTGTCAAATACAGCTGTTCCAAGCCGAGGTTTCCATGAAGCCGGTACGTTTACAGCGCCTACTCAATTAATAGATGATGCAATGGATTGGAGCGTTTCGAGCTCGCACTCAACCAACATGACGTTTGATGCAACAAATCCCTCTTATTTTAACGGGGATACTTCACGTTTTAAACGCAGTTCAACTGCAACGGGCTACGTTGTATACAACTATGCAGATATGGTGCAATTCTCAGCAAGCATTTATGAATTTAATATTAACCTCGCTAAGGTGAAGTTTTATTCTTCTTCGAATGGCACAACTTGGACGCTTGTTACAAGCGCCTATACGACGCCTGTGGCAACTGGTGCGGGCTGGGCGGCAACGCAGTATACGCCAGCAGCTAATTTGCCTGCTGGCACCAATTACTTAAAGGTGGAGTTTTCGGATACTTCATCCGCATGGGGAACGCAGCTCGGCCAGATTGTCATTTCGAAGTAGCTTTGCAGCGTGAAGGGCAGCTTTTCCTGCTGCTCTTCCATTTCTTTGAGAAAGGCGTGACAATATGCTTGTTAAACGCTTCATTGGTTTGTTGCTATTTCTAGCTGTCCTATTTCTTGCGAGCTGCTCTGAAAATACCGTGGCTGAGACGGACTTGTCTAATATAAATGTACAAGAAATTGTGGCTACGGTTAATGGAGAACCGATTCGATACGGTGAGCTTTCGATTATGATGCAGCGCAAACGAAGTGATGCTGTTCGATATTTTTATGACAATTATCAAGCAGAGGATAGTGCGAATTATTGGACTACTATTTATGGCAAAGAGAAACCAATGGATTGGCTTAAAGCCGCAGCACTAGATGAAGCCGTGCAAATAAAAATGCAGCAAATCATCGCGAAAAACGAGGGTATTGTTCAGCGTATTGATTATATAGATTTTCGAGAGAATTGGGTGCTGGAAAATAACCGCCGCAAAAAAGCAGCAGAGCAGAAGCAGCTCATCTACGGCCCTCTGCAATACGAGGAGAATGCTTACTATGAGTATGTCTTTAGCAATATGGTGCTTCAGTACAAAGAAAAGCAGAGGGAGCGTTCAGGCTTGACGGTTGATGAAGCGGAACGGTTGTACAAAGGGCAGCTGGAGCAAAAGCTAAGCACTGCAGTGGAAGTCATTGAGCACGCTGTCTATGATCGCATCCAAAATCCATAGCCCAGCAAACGATTTCGCAGGGTTGTCGGATGTTATCCTACGATATAAAGCGCTATCATAAGATGAAAATGTCAGGCCAAATCAACATTAGCCAACTACCCGGAGGTCGTTTCCATGAACTATTTGTCTTATGTTAATCCGCTGCAAGGAACGGATTCTGTGTATACGTTCTCGAACGGAAATACGCTCCCGCTCGTTTCAAGGCCTTGGGGTACTGCTTCATGGAGTCCGCAATCCCATGAGGACGGAGCGGGGTGGTTTTACCATCCCTCCCACCGCAGATTTCAAGGCCTGCGGCTAACGCATCAGCCTAGCCCGTGGATAAGGGATTACGGGCATCTTGTTCTCATGCCGCAGAGCGGGCCCATTTATTTAGATGCGGATTCCCGTGCTTCCTCCTATAGATCAGATGAAATGGTCGTGCAGCCGCATTATTTTCGAATTCGGCTTCCGCGTTACGAAGCATCGCTGGAGCTGGTTCCGGGAATGAGGAGTGCGCGCCTTACATTTACTTTCGACAGGAGAGAGGACTGCAGAGTTATTGTGTCTCCTTTTGAAGGGGAATCCTCAATTTTAATTGATAGCGCCAATCGCCGCGTGACGGGCTTTACTCGTGCTCATCACGGGGAAGTACATGAGAATTTTGCGATGTACTTTGTTATGGACTTTGATTGTGATTTGCAGGATGAGCAAAGCGGTACATTTAATGGGGATTTCACTGCGTGCGAGCAGCTGGCAGGAGCGGGAGAACGAGTAGGCGCTTTCGCTGGACTTGCTGTCCCTGCGTCTGGGATCGTCAATGTTCGCTTGGGCACTTCCTTCATCAGCCATGAGCAGGCGCTTTGGAATATGCAGCAGGAGCTGGGGAATTTAAGCTTTGCGCAATTGCAGGAACAAGCTGCACAGGATTGGGAACAACGGCTGAGCACAATAAAGGTGGAAAGTGAAGATAAGGATGAGATGAGCACCTTCTATACATGCTTATATCGCACCTGTCTATTTCCTCGTACATGGCATGAATACAGCCCTAATGGGGAACAAGTACATTTTAGTGCATATGACGGTAACGTTCATAAAGGCCCTATGTATATGGATATTGGTTTTTGGGATATCTATCGTACGAGCCTTCCGCTGTACAGCCTTTTATTTCCCACCATGCTGGGTGAAATGACAGAAGCATGGGTTCATATTTATAAGGAAAGCGGCTGGATGCCCAAATGGATTTCGCCTGCGGAACGAAGTGCCATGCCGGGTACATTAATCGATGCTGCAATAGCGGATGCTTATGTGAAAGGAATTCAAGGGTTCGATGTGCAAGCGGCCTACGAGGGGCTGCGCAAGCATGCCACACTCGCATCAAGTGATGGAAAGCATGGACGAAAAGGATTGGCAGCCTATTTGGAATATGGCTATCTGCCCGATAATCTTTTCCACGAAAGCGTTAGCAACGCCTTGGATTATTATTACGGTGACTTCTGCATTGCTCAGATGGCGAAAGGCCTCGGCAAAGCGGAGGATTATCGTTTCTTTATGGAGAGAGCGGCGAACTATAGCAAACTGTTTGACGCTGGCGAGGGTTTCATGAAAGGCCGCAATGAGCAAGGGCAGTGGCAGGAGCACTTCGATCCTTTGCAGTGGGGCAACCCGTTTTGTGAAGGCGGAGCTTGGCAGTGCAGCTGGTCCGTACCGCATGATATAGCTGGGTTAGCAGAGCTGATGGGCGGAAATGATGCTTTTGCGAAAAAGCTCGATGAACTGATGACGATGCCTCCGTTGTTCAAAACGGGCACGTACGGCACGGAAATCCATGAAATGTCGGAAATGGCTGCGATAGATTTCGGCCAGTTTGCCATTAGCAATCAGCCTAGCTTTCATATTCCCTATATTTATACCGTAATCGGCAAGCCGTCCCGAACGCAATATTGGGTGAGAAAAGCGATGAAAGAGCTATTCAGCAGCAGGCCTGATGGACTGCCTGGCGATGAGGATAATGGGAGCCTCAGCTCGTGGTATATATGGAGTGCGCTTGGCATGTATCCATTCTGTCCCGGAACTCCGGAATATGTCATGGGCAGCCCCTTGTTCCGCAAAGTGACCATTCAATTGGAGAACGGCAAGGAGCTTGTCATTGAAGCGGAGAACAACGGCGCTGAAAATGTATATTGGGATAAACTGAGTGTAAACGGCGAACCGTGGCATAAATTGTCGATCAGTCATGATCAGCTGGCGGCTGGAGCGGAGCTTCAATTCCATATGGTAGACGCGCCTTCTGGGTCAGTAACACTAAGTAATGCTTTGCCATACTCAATGAAAAATGAGGCTGCTTATGAGCCCGAATAATTTGATTTTTGCTCCTGGCCGTTATGTCCCTATTAGCTCGTTTACTAGTCTTGACGGTACCTCGTCGTTCGCAGATATAAAGGTGAACCCGAAGCTTTTAGCAGCTCTTACGGAAAGCGAAGCAACGATTAAAGCGGCTCGTTATACGGATAAAAAAGTTGAGTTTTTGGAAGTAGAGCAGGTGGATTTCTATCGCGGGCTTGTTCGAATACAATCGGCGACAGCTGGCATTTATACCATTGTCACAGAGAAGCTGAATAATGATTTTCCGATTGTGACGAATTGGAATGCCGCATTAAATGGCGGCAGAGGCGGTCCACAGGCATGCGGCACCGATGGAATCGGCGTTCTTCGACTGCATGAGGAAACGGGCGAACGTGAAGTCGAACTTCCGCTGCAGGACAATGATATCGCCAGTCCTTATTATTACCGGACGGATGCTTATGCTTTGTTCGCAGGGGAAAAGGGCGGCGAGCATCAAAGGACGCCAGCCTATGAATGCTATATTGGCGAGACGTATAGCGTGGTTCGCGTGACGGATGAAGCAGCTTTGAAGCTATCGGATGAAGTGATGAAACTTACGGGTTATCCAGTCATTTTCCGCCATCCGGGGACGGCACTTGACGAGCTAGAAGGAGTACCTGCCTTTCAGCTTGTACATGGACGTATTGCGGGTCAAGGCGAGCATCGCAGTATGGTTAGCTACATCCTTCCTCCGGAGTGGTCTCGTACACCTGAAGCAAGGTATCCTGCTTTATTCAGCGGGTTTTATGATCAGAATGAAAATGTGTTCGCAAACGTTGGGCCAGCTCTTCTAAACGTGCTTGGCCTGACGTTATTGGACACAGGGAAAGGTGCAGTCGGCATCATATGGAACGGCGGGGGTTCGTTCGGTACGAGAACGATGCACGGCTCTGTGTATGAGAACTTGGACGATCTGTTCCTGACCGCTATAGAGCAGTTCGCCGTGGATGGGAATGCCATTGTGACGGTTGGCGGCTCACGCGGAGGCATAACAAGCTTAATTGCGGCGGGTAATCCGAATAGCAGCGTGTACTCCGTTCGTTATGCCATCTGCTATAATGTGCCGCTCGCTTTTGGAAAACCCTTTAAGGAAATGCTTAATCCTACCTGTCCGATATGCTGGCGCGCGGTTTGCGAGGATACGGGCTATAAATACGCGTGGCAGCCTGGCTGGCAGGATGCGGACGGCCGCAGCGCAGTCAATCTATTCTTCACAACGCTGCTTGGTACTGATGATATGGAGCTTATTGCGAGCGAGCGAAGCCCTGCGTCGAATCAAATCATACATGCCTTGAAGTCCAAAGGGACTAAGGTCTGGCTGACACACGGAACGCATGACGCGTATACCTCAAGCTGGCTGTCCTTTGAGTGGGCTGATCGCGCCCGCAGGCATGGCGTGGACGTTAGGCATGAAATCGGCTACCGTTACGGACATAACAATTGTACAGACCCATTCCAAAGCGCAAAAACCTGCTTAGCAGCTCTTCTGAATCAAGTAGATTTGCCAATAGAGGGGATATGGCATTATCGCAGAGCTAGCGAGGTGCAGGAAGAGTGGGAGCGATCGGAGCTATTCGAGCCGACACATCAGCCGGTATTTGTGGAAGCGCCTAAAATTGCGGTTGTGGGATTGCCTATTCTTCTTATCGTCTATGGCGAGCCGGGCATGGAATACGAGTTGATTTTGCATCCTTCGAGCGAGGTGGAATGGGCGGAGCCTGTTGTTCTCATGGCAGGTACGATGAGCCAGTTGGAAGGCTATCGCACGACATTTTCCTTTGAGAAAACCGTTCAGATCGTGTCAGAGCAGATTAGGCCTGGGTTGTATGAATACCGTTTGCTTTTTAGAAGAAATGGCTCGGAGAAGTGGGAGAACACGGCTGTATATTGCCCGCATCCCGGCTTTGAAGGACAGGCGACGCTTACGGTAACAAAGGACATTCCGAACTTCGCAAGCAATGAGTGGCTTGAACAGACGACAAAACATGCAATTGGTTGGGGACTAAGCGAGGCTTAATGATAAGGGGATGCTCCTTAAGTAGACTTTTCTACTTGAGGAGCATCCCCTTTTTTAAAATATAAGAATTTATAAGTTTTTTAGCTAATATAGGGTTTATATTTCTCCGTCAAAGCTGCTTCAGCATCCAGAGGACGCTGAAGGCGTTTTTGCTTGTAGGCTTGAATAACGCCTAAAAGTAGGCTTACGGGACATAAACACAAAGAGAAGCAGGTTCATATGATGAAGAGTATAGCCCGAGTAAAGGATGCGCGTAGGAGGAAATAGGAGTCGTGGGAGGGATTGCAAATGGCGTTGTATCACAATATCCACGCACTGATTGGCAATACACCGCTAGTTGAGCTTACAGGTTTTGCGCTGCCAGAAGGTGTAACGCTTTATGCGAAGCTTGAGTATAAAAATCCGGGAGGAAGCGTCAAGGATCGGCTTGGTGTCGAGCTGTTGAATGCCGCGTTCGCAAACGGACAGCTGAAGCCCGGAGGAACCGTTATCGAAGCGACAGCAGGCAATACGGGAATAGGTCTGGCATTGGCGGCGATCGGACGGGGAGTATCGACGATCTTTGTTGTCCCCCATAAATTCAGCATAGAGAAGCAGCAATTGATGAGGGCGCTTGGCGCACAAGTTGTAAATACGCCAACAGAGCTTGGCATAGCAGGCGCGGTGCAGAAGGCGGAAGAGCTGATGAAGGAAATACCCGGTTCCTATTCGCCAAGGCAGTTTTCTAATGCAGCAAATCCGTTAGCCTATTACAAAACGTTAGGCCCCGAGCTATGGCATGATTTGAATGGTACGGTTGATGTGTTTGTTGCCGGAGCGGGAACGGGGGGCACCTTCATGGGAACAGCGCAGTATTTGAAGGAGCAGAGCCCAAAGGTGAAGACGGTTATTGTTGAGCCGGAAGGCTCCATACTTGGCGGCGGAGCACTAGGGCCGCATAGGATAGAGGGAATTGGCGTGGAGAAGCTGGCTCCATTTATGGATAGCAGCTATTTCGATGCCATTCATACGATAAAGGATGAGGATGCTTTTGCAAGGGTGAAGGAGCTGGCGCAGCTCGAAGGAATGCTTGTCGGCAGCTCATCGGGCGCCGCTCTGCATGCTGCGCTGCTTGAAGCGGAAGCAGCTGCGCCCGGCAGCCGAATCGTTACTATTTTTCCAGATGGCAGTGAGCGGTACTTAAGCAAACAGATTTACAACGGAGGTGCTTAAGCTGAGGCGAAAAACAAAGCTCATTCATGGAGGCAGCCCTTTTGACCCTTTTACAGGTGCAGTCAGTGTTCCCATTTACCAAGTGAGCACCTATAAACAGGACGACATCGGCGTTCATAAAGGCTATGAATACTCACGTACGGGCAATCCAACGCGTCATGCACTGGAGCAGTATATTGCTGATTTAGAGGAAGGTGCAAGAGGTTTTGCTTTTAGCTCAGGCATGGCAGCGATTAACGCTGTATTTTCGTTGCTGAGCGCTGGCGATCATATTATTTTGACGGATGATGTGTATGGGGGAACGTATCGCATTGTGACGAAGGTGCTCAGCCGACTGGGGATTGAAGCGACCTTTGCGGATACGACGAGCCTAGAAGATATGGAGAAGGCGCTTCAGACGAATACAAAGGCATTGTTTGTGGAAACACCGACAAATCCGCTGCTTAAAGTAACGGACATTGCAGGTGTAGCCGCTTGGGCCAAAGCGAGGCAGCTGCTATTCATTGTGGACAATACGTTCAGCACGCCATATTGGCAAACCCCGATAACGCTAGGCGCTGATATCGTGCTGCATTCCGCTACCAAATATATTGGCGGGCATAGCGATGTTGTCGCTGGCCTGGCTGTTGTGAGCAACGATAAGCTGGGAGAAGAGCTGCATTTTGTGCAAAATGCGACGGGAGGCGTGCTTGGCCCTCAGGATTCGTGGCTGCTCATCCGCGGATTGAAGACACTTGGCCTGCGCATGGAAGCTCATGAAGAAAATGCTGAAGCAATCGTCGCTTATTTATCGCGTTTGGAAACCATTCAAAACATCTATTACCCGGGGCTGCCGAGCCATCCGCAGCATGAGCTTGCGAAGAGGCAGGCACGCGGCTTTGGCGGCATTATATCATTTGACGTAGGCAGCGCAGAGAAAGCGTCTGCGATGATCAAAAAGTTAAAATATTTTACGCTTGCCGAGAGCTTAGGTGCTGTAGAGAGCCTTATTTCCGTTCCCGCGAGAATGACGCATGCATCTATACCAAGCGAGCGGCGGAAGCAGCTTGGCATTACGGATGGTTTAGTGCGAATATCAGTCGGGATTGAAGACAGCGAGGATCTGCTTGAAGATCTAGAGCAGAGCCTTAAGTCATGAAAAATTAGCCGATTGCAACTTATATTCATCTTTGTTCGTTAGTTTGGGTACGCACCAAAAGACTAACAACAAAGGATGGTAGACAAATGGTCTTTAAACAATTGTTAAATAAAAACCTCATGATAGCATCTCTTTCGTCCGCTTTATTTCTTAGTGCAGCAGCTAGCGGAGCAACCGCTTATGGCGCTTCAGCCGTTTCGCCTGCTCCTCTTCAATTTCAAATAGGAAGCACCAAATCGATTGATTACCGCGGAGAGCATAAGCTTGCGGTGGCGCCTTATTTACAGAACGGCATTGCGATGGTCCCTGTCAGAGCGCTGGCTGAGGGATTGCAAGCAAACATTCAATTGGATGCGGCAGCGAAACAAATTATTTTAACCCGTGCTGGACTTGCAGTGACTCTCACTCAGAATAGCGATGCGGTAGTTGGGAGCTTCATTAAAAATGTGAAGCTGCCTGCCAAAGTTGTTGTTATTAAAGGCACGACCTTCATACCAGCAAAAATGGTGGCACAGCTGTTAGGAGCAAAAACGAGCTGGGACGCGAAGCAGAAAAAAGTTACCGTACAAACGAGTGAGGCTGCGCTATCGCTCCATTATAACTTTGATCAGGGCGAGGAAGGCTGGAAGGGAGCTTTTGCCGATTTGCCAGTAGACTACAATCCGGATATTTACGAGCTGCAATATGCTAGAGAACTGCTTCCCCTTGCGAATAACAAGACCAATTACGCACTGAAGCTTAAAGGGATGAATCGCAGCGATGATTTGTTCATGTTCGCGACGAAGAAGGTCGATGGGCTGAAGCCAAATACGGTATATCAAGCATCATTATCCTTTAAGCTGTATACGGATCAATCGGGCGGCATGATGGGGGTTGGCGGCGCTCCTGGAGAGGCTGTCAGCATTAAAGCAGGATTTGTAAGCAAGGAGCCTCAAGCTGTCAAGGTTGATAGCGGTGGCGATCATTACTATCGAATGAATTTGGATAAAGGCAATCAGAAGACCGAAGGCAAAGATATGAAGATCGTTGGAAACATGGTGCAGCCGGATGATTCGCTGAAAGGCTTTCAGCCAGTCGCCATGGATTATACGGCAACATTGCAAACCAACGAGAAGGGTGAGCTTTATGTCATTGTGGGCAGCGACTCCGGCTATGAGGGCCTGACAACTTTGTACCTCGACGACATGAAAATTGAGCTTTTGCCAAAGGGCTAATCATAACATTGCATAACATTGAAAAAAGCGATTTCTTAATGGTTCTTAACTATTAAGCATCGCTTTTTTTTATTTTAGGATTGATTTGGTGTAAATTTCGAGCAATGGAATGTCGCTTTTTGGGGTCTCGACGCTGATTTTGGAGATTGTTGTAGATAATAAGTGATTTTTAATGAATTTGGGAAGGAATATGCCAGGTTAAACTAGAATATTGGATAATGTCCAACAAAATGGAAGCTAGCTGTCCTGGAAAGGTTAATTGGTATACCATATGATAAATAACGATTTAATCATAGAATCACATCGAAAATGCGAGCAATATGGACTTAATCGTGATGAACTGCCTATATTTACCCAGCGGTTTACGGATGCGGAGCTTAAAGCTCAGCAGGGCCATTATAAAGAAACGATTGAAGTTATCAGCGTGTTTGTAGAAAAATTTTTATCGACCGTTGCAGATGACCCTTTTTTCCTTGCCATATCAGACAATGAGGGGTATATCCTTGAGTTCAGAGGAAACGCTTCTATTATTAATCAGGTGCGCCAGCTAGGTATTGTTGAAGGCGTGCGATACTGCGAAGAGATCGGTACGAGCTCGGTTGATCTATGTTTGCGTGAACAGCTGCCTATTCAGCTCGTAGGCGAAGATCATTATCAGAAAGTACTACATCAGCAAGCTTGTTATACAGCTCCTTTTTTTATGGAGGACAGCGGTCAGCTGCTTGGTTCGATTTCGATCATGACGGAAATTCAGTTTGCCCATCCTCATTTGCTTGCACTTTTATGCACAATCGTTGATTCTATCGAGCGAGAGCTGCTGCTTCGTAAACACAATACACAGCTTCAAATCTTAAATCAGGTTCTTCTGGAAACGAATTATTATGGTGTCATTATTGCCGATGCGCAGGGTGCAATTGTAGAAATAAACAAATACTGCGCTGCGATATTGAACAGTTCGGATCATGAAAAAAATGGCTGCTTAGGCACAAGTGTATTTGAAGTCGGCATCATTGGTACTTATTTTGAACGCGTTATGAAACGCAGTGAGTACTGTGTAGGGATCGAGCTATCTATTCTGGTTGAAGAGAAGCTGCGCTACTACATGCTGGATGTGGTTCCTATCTACGACAGCGAGCGCCAGCTTACGCGGGTTGTCGGCAGCTTGCGGGATATTACGGAAATGAAGATCGCGGAAGAACTTCTTCGCAATAGTGAGAAGCTTGTGTTTGCAGGCCAGCTGGCCGTCAGCATCGCGCATGAGATTCGAAACCCTATGACTACAGTTAAAGGCATGCTTCAATTATCCAGCAAAACGACKAATCCCCATCATTACAACTTGATGATGTCAGAGCTGGAGCGGATGAATGCGATTGTGGGCGAATATTTAATATTGGGAAGACCGCAAGCGATTCAGTATAAGGAAGAAGATTGTGATGTTATTTTACAAGAGGTCATATCGGTGTTCGAGCTTCAATTTGAGATGAACGGCATTCAAATACGGAGCGCAAAAGTAGGCGAGACAAAAATTCTATGCGACCGCGATCAAGTCAAACAGGTATTTTTAAATATTTTAAAAAATTGCATGGAAGCTCTGCCCTTCGGCGGAGAAGTTAACATTAAGCTCGATGTGGTGGACAATTATCAACGCATTCAATTTATCGATAACGGCGTAGGTATGACGGATGAAGTGATGCGGCGTATTGGACAACCGTTCCATACGACAAGACGGGACGGGAACGGCTTAGGCATGATGATTGTAGATAAAATAGTATCGTCGCATGGGGGACGATTATCGTTGTCCAGCGAGCTTGGTGTAGGTACTATTGTTGAGGTATGGCTCCCTACTGTATAAAGATGATGAATCATAAATGGAAGCGCGTTTCGGATGCCGAGACGCGCTTTTTTGCTGTGCTTTGCTTACTTGATAGCTGCTATTTGCGCGTCGACTTTAGCTATAATGCTCATCGTCTGCTGCTCATAGGTGTATGTTTTTTGTTTCTGCTCGTTAATTTGCTTTGTGTAAGCGAGCATGCGAGTAAAAGAGCTTGAGGTTGCTGTTGTATCGCCTTTTTTCAACACTTGATTCAAAATGGATGTCTCCGTCGTGAACTGTTTCTTTATACTGCTGATGGTGCTCTTGGATGCTTTGATTTTCACCTTAAGCGGGTCGATGCCGCTCAGCAGCTCGCGCAAATCTTTTATCGTTTTGGCGGTGCTCGCTTTGGCTGTTCTAAGCGCCGTTTCTTTGCTGCGTATATCTAGCTTGGCGAGCTGAACGGCAGCTTTAGTCGTTTCGACCTGCGGCTTCAGCGCATTCGTAAGCCACTTATCCTTGAACGATTTGGCGAGGCTCAGCTGTTGATTCAAGGAATCATAAAGGTTGAATAGGGCTTCGTACTTCTTTTTGGTTTGCACGACAGCTGCCTCTAGCTGAACCAGCTTCTCCGCACCAACTTCTTTAATCCGCTTGCGAGTAGCGAGAACGGTCTCCTCGTTCTGGTAATGGAGCTTGTCTATCCGCACATCCCAATCAAGGGTCAGCTTCTGAATTTCTTGCAATTCCGTGTATTGAGACGTTAACTTGGCAGAGGTACCTTTATCCGCGGTTCCTTTCATCTTGTCAAAAGCTGTTTTGGCAGTAACGCTGAATTCATACGGTGCGGCAGCAATGGTAGCTGGACTGAAAAACGCAAGCAAGAGCGCAAACAAAACTACAGTTAATTTGGAAGCAGATGGCATGATCGATAAAACCTCCTTTGGTTTTGGGCAAACAACGCAAAAAAAGCACCTGCAAGATAGGCGGTATACGCCTTCTCTTACGGGTGCTTCCATCGTAAGCCGTGCTTATTTTATTAATTTTTATAAATATACAGGATCATTTAAGCCTCAGTCAAATTGGCTAAGCAGCAGGCAAACTACAAAGCTTATCGCTTTGCATATTCATCAGGCGTTTTCCCAATAATGGATTTAAAGTCCTTAATAAAATGTGATTGATCATAATAGCCAAGCTCTGCTGAGAGCTTAAGTGAATCATAATGAGTGCTCTTATCGATCGCTTCCGCCGCATTTTGCAGCCGGTACAGCTTAATCACCCACTTTGGCGTTATTCCGACATATTGGCTGAAGAGACGCTGCAGCTTCCTTTTGTTAATATCGAAGGTTTCGCATAGCTGCTCTACCTTGGTCAGTTCTTGATCCTCGTGTATTCGTGAGATGATCTGATTGACGAGTGTAATCGACTCATCCGGCTGCGGGAGTTGACGTAGAAGTAAGGCTTCGGTAAGTGCGATCATGCCAGCAGGATCTGCTGCCAACCTTAGCTGCTGCTCGTACGCGATAGCTTCCGTCCCAAAAACAGCCTGAATCGACAACGCTTGGTCCGTAAGCTCTGCTAAAGGCGAGTTTAGAAAAGGATAAAAACCGCCAGGCTGAAACTTAATTCCGAATACTCGTCCTTTGCCTTCAATTTTTTTCGTATACATTTGACTGGCAACGCCATAAATGCCGCTTTGGTGGTCTTCGATAACGAGATTGACGCAAGGATTCGGCACGACATCCTGAAAATAAGGAGCATGGCCTTCTAAATCCCAGTTTATTATCCAGTAATGCTTAATGAATGGAAGGAGAGGATCGGAAGGAGCATAACGGGAAAGCTGAAATTTTTTCTCGCTCTCACTCCGCTGTAAAATACCCAAACTGCGTTTTTGGTCGATAGTGTTCATTACTATATCACTCCTATTGATCAATTTGTCGCGTTTTTACAATACGATCCTAGCAGATAGTTTTATACTACGAGTAGAAAACATCAACCATTTTAAATAGAAAAAGGAGTGCAACACATGGAGTTTAAATATGAGTTTTATATTGGTGCAGCGCCCGAGAAGGTATGGGATGCCTTCGTATCGCCTGAGGGAACGCGTCAAACATTTTTTGGCTGTATTATTGAATCAACTTTCGAAGTAGGCTCATCGCTTAAATATGTTGGGCCAGGTACGGAAGGCGATGAAACCGTTCATATTTATGGTACTATTTTAGCATATGAGCCAAGCAAAATACTTAGCTTTTTGGAGCATCCAGGTCCTTCTTATCGGTCGAATCATGCGGAGCTGGAGTCAAGGATCACTTTTACTCTAGAAGAGGTTGGGGCTACGACGAAGCTGACTTTGGTTAATGACCAATTTACTGAAGACCATCCTTCGATTCCAACGACGGATAGTCAGTGGTGGATGATTCTAAGCAATTTGAAAACCTTTGTTGAGACGGGCAAGGGATTGGATTATGGTTGGTAACGATATTAAAAAATTTAGTAGCATCAGCAGCCGCTGGTGCTATTTTTTTGTTGAATTCGGTAAACGCTTGTTTAAACTCTTAACAGCAATAAGTTCAACGGACATGAGATGCGTTATTTTGCGGAATTCCCCTCTAATTGCTTAGCTTACGGACATATAGGCCCTTATTTGGGTTAAAAAGCTGATTTGACACCCCAATCCGCCCGATTAGCGTATCGTATGTCCGTTACCCCGCCACTTTTATCTTTATTTCATGAAATAGCGGATCCTATGTCCGTTAGATGATAAGTGGCATGCTGCACCACTGCACACTGCACGCTGCGCGCTGTGAGGTAAAGCTTTCAATGGCGGGTAGAGCTTGCAAAATAAGGCGAAAGATTTCTTTTCATGGCTTAATTCTTTATACTGTATAAAAAGGACAGGCGTCATACGTCTGCGACAACGGATAGGAGAGAACAGAGAATGGGGTATAAAATCGTTTTTTTTGATATCGATGGCACGCTAATTAATGAGCATAAGGAAATTCCGGCAGATACGATCAAAGCTATTGCGGAGCTGAAGGAAAGTGGAGTGGAGCCGGTTATTGCAACAGGAAGAGCGCCTTACTTTATAAAGCCGCTTGCTGAGCAGCTTGGCATTGAGTCATTCGTATGTCTAAACGGCGGATACGTTGTGTACAAAGGAACTCCGCTATACAGACGAGAGATCGAAAAAGGCCGTTTGGAGAGACTTGTAAAGGTTGCAGCTGAGCATAATCATGGACTCGTATTTGAAGGGGAGCATAACTTTTTTGCGGACAAAGAGGATCATCCCTTTATTATAGATTCGGTAAATTCATTAAAGGTAGATCTGCCAGGCTATAATCCGGAATTTTGGAAAACGGACGATATCTTTCAAGTGTTTCTACACTGTGAGAGCCACGACGAGCATCTGTATGATGAATTGCATGACGAGCTGAAGCTTATTCGCTGGCACCCTCAAGCGATTGATGTTCTTCCCGCAGGCGGCTCCAAAGCTCAAGGAATTGAGGCATTGCTCGAGAAACTTGATTACACAACTGCCGATGCGGTCGCTTTTGGAGATGGCTTGAATGATATTGAAATGCTGGAGACAGTAGGCCTAGGCATCGCAATGGGCAACTCGCATCCAGACCTGCTGCCATTCGCAGATTATGTGACAACGCATGTGGATGATCAGGGGATTCGCAACGGATTAATCAAGGCTGGTTTGTTAAAGGGATAATACTGGATTTGTGTGAGTATATGCAAAAATAGAAGTAAACAAAAAAAGCTGGCGCGTACTTATAGCGTTAGCTTTTTCTTATTAGTAGCCACTTGAATCTACATCCTCAGATAGAAACGGCGGAATCCTTTCGCTTCCTTTTTAGCCCCTTACCCGTTATAACCTTTAATAATCGCTTTCTGTGCTAAGCGGCTATAACTGTTCTTTACCTTGCCACCAGTCCTCTCCTCATTTTAAGATAAATATGAAATATATGGATGGTGTGTTTGGAGGCAATAGAAAATGAATATCCCCATTAAACAATATTGGAGACTGTTAAGCACTTATTTAAAGCATGAGCGGCACAAGCTCGTTCTGCTCTCTGTACTGCTGCTTGCCAGCATTGGTTTGCAGCTTTGGAATCCGCAAATCATACGGCATTTTATTGATAGCGCGCTGCAGCCTGGCATTCAGATTAATGATCTTATCGGCAGCGCTTTGCTGTTCATTACGGTTGCGCTTATGCATCAGCTCGCTAGCGTTTCCTCAGGCTATATTGGAGAACAAGTCGGCTGGACAGCAACGAATGAGCTAAGAGGTGATTTGGCGAAGCATTGCTTGCACCTCGATCAGAGCTTTCATAAGGAGAGAACGAGCGGTGAATTAATTCAGCGGATCGATGGCGATGTGAATGAGCTGTCGCATTTTTTCTCCAATTTCATATTTGTGTTGGTTGCGAATCTGCTGCTCATAGCAGGTGTACTCGTATTGATGTTCCGCGAGGATTGGCGCTTAGGGGCAGGCATGACGGTTTTCGTCGTACTGACGATATTCGTGCTTCAACGAATACGAACGGCTTTTTCGCCTTTTTGGGTGAAATCAAGCGAAGTACAAGCGGAGTTTTATGGGTTTGTTGGCGAGCATTTGGCGGGAACAGAGGATACACGCGCAAATGGAGCAAGCGAATTTGTGATGAGGCGATTTCATGGACTGCTCCGCAAAATATTTCCGATTACGCTGAAAGCAAGCATAGGCGGATATTCGATGTGGGTATCCACTATTTTTGTATTTACGCTTGGCCGGTCACTTGCATTATTATATTGCGCATATTTGTGGACAACGGGTTCGATGAGCCTTGGCACGATTTATTTGGTCTTTACGTATACCGAGCTGCTCAATCATCCGCTTGAGCAAATCCGTACACAAATTCAAGATTTACAACGGGCGGATGCTAGTATTGTAAGGGTTAGCGGGCTAATCGCTACGGAATCTAAGCTAAAAGAGAAAGAGATAGCGGCTGATATGCCTGAAGGCGCGCTTTCAGTAAGCTTTTCGAATGTCGCATTCGCTTACACAGGTGAGGACGGGGACGGGGAGCGAGTGCTCTACGATGTCGATTTTAAACTTCAGCCCGGTCGAGTGCTCGGTTTGCTTGGACGAACGGGGAGCGGTAAAAGTACCTTGGCCAGACTGCTTGTTCGCTTCTATGATGTGAAAGCAGGGTCTATTGAGCTGGGCGGTACAGATATTAGGGATTATACGCTGGCTGACCTGAGAGGCCGAATCGCGATGGTATCTCAAAATATTCAGCTGTTTCAAGCGACCGTGCGAGATAATCTCACGCTTTACGATCCAACGATTTCGGATGAGCGGCTGCATGATGTATTAGAAGATTTAGGACTGGGCGCCTGGTTAGCTTCGCTTGGCGAAGGGCTGGATACTCAGCTGGCCTCAGGAGGAAGCGGTTTGTCGGCTGGAGAAGCGCAGCTGCTTGCATTTGCTCGTGCTTTTCTCTCTAATCCGGGTCTCGTCATTCTTGATGAGGCGACTTCAAGGCTCGATCCTGCTACGGAAGCGCATATTGAGAGGGCAATCGATAAACTGCTAGAAGGGCGCACTGCCATTATTATTGCCCACCGGCTTGCTACAATTAAACGAGCGGATGACATCCTAATTTTAGATGCTGGAACGCCCGTGGAATCCGGCAATAGATCGAAATTAGCGGCTGATCCAAGCTCAAGGCTATACCAATTACTGCAAACCGGCGCTGTGGAGGTGCTTGTATGAACAGCAAAGAAATGACAACGGTGCAAGCGATGTGGCGGCTTATTTGCTATCGCCCGGTTCTCTATTCTGCCAATGCTATCCTTTGGGCGACCATTCATCTATTCCCGCTGCTGCCCGGCTTAATCATTCAGCAATTTTTTGATTCGCTCACAGGTCATGCCAGCTGGTCGCTTAGCGCTTCAAACCTAGCCATCTTGTTAATGGCTGTAGCTGTCGCGAGAATCGTTACGATCTATGCGGGTGCTTTGACGGATACGATCCACCGCTTTAGCATGGGATCTTTGCTTCGGTGGAACATGCTGCGCTGGATTTTGCGTCAGCCGGCAGCGGCGGCCATTCCGATCTCTCCAGGCGAGGCCGTTACACAATTTCGAGACGATGCCAATCAAGCAGAGGATGCCATCAGCTGGACGCTTGATTTTATTGGCAAATTGTTATTTGCGGCAGCGGCAATCTTCATTTTACTGCGGGTTAACGTCAGCATTACTTGTTATGTATTTCTGCCGCTTATACTCGTTGTATCAGTCACCCAGCTTGCTTCCAAGCGCCTGCAGGCCTACCGTGCTACCAGCCGCGATGCTACGGGCAAAGTCACGGGTATGGTCGGTGAAATGTTCAGCTCGGTGCAGGCCATTCAACTTGCTGGCGCGGAGAAACGGTTTATCGACAGACTTCGCTTATTGAATAAGCAGCGCAGGCAGGCTGCGCTTAAGGATCGATTATTCACATCAATACTTGATTCGGTATTTTCTAATATCGTGAATATAGGAACAGGATTTATTTTGCTGCTGGGCGCTTCTGCAATGCAGCGCTCGGAGCTGAGCGTCGGTGACTTTGCATTATTCGTTTATTATTTAACGTTCGTGACCGATTTCACTGCGTTTTTTGGCAGATTTTTAGCTACGCTGCAGCAAACAGGCATTTCGTTTAAGCGAATGGTGAAGCTGCTGCAAGGCGCATCAACCGAAAAGCTTACCGAGCATACCCGCTTGCAGCTGGGCGGTGCATTTCCTGAAAACGATCGCGCTTCAAAGGAGCAGGAGGAGGCTCCATTTCGTACGCTTTCAGTACGGGGACTCAGCTATCGGCATAAGGATTCCGGCAGAGGAATTGATGATATAAGCATGGAGCTGACAAGAGGCAGCTTCACCGTTGTAACGGGGCGGATAGGTTCAGGCAAAACAACGCTGCTCCGCTCTGTGCTTGGGCTGCTGCCTCCTCAGGCGGGAGAAATTTGGTGGAATGACGAGCGCGTAGCAGATCCGGATTCTTTTTTTGTTCCGCCGCGCAGCGCCTATACCTCGCAGGTTCCTAATTTGTTTAGCGAAACGCTTGAAACGAATATTTTGCTTGGTATGCCAGATGTACCAAGCCGCACGCAGAAAGCCATTCACACCGCTGTGCTGGACAAAGATATTTTGCAGCTTGAGCATGGACTCGAAACGATGATTGGGCAACGCGGCGTGAAGCTGTCTGGCGGTCAAGCACAACGTACAGCGGCTGCCCGCATGTTCGTTCGTGAGCCGGAGCTGCTCGTATTTGACGACTTATCGAGCGCGCTGGATGTGACGACAGAGAAGCTGCTTTGGGAACGAGTGGAACAGACGCCGCATGCGGCATGCCTGATTGTTTCCCACCGCAAAGCCGCTTTGCAACGTGCCGATCATATTATCGTCATGAAAAATGGGAAAATAGAAGCGCAAGGCAGTCTACAGCATTTGCTTGCGGTTTCAGCGGAAATGAGATTGTTATGGGAAGAAGAAAATATGGAAGCAGCAGAAGAGTAAGGGGATGATCAAAATGCGTGAAGACATGCAAATAAGAGCGATGGAAAGTGATGATGTCAATGTCATTTTTCATGCGATTGAACATCAAGATATTAGTAAGCGATTAGATTATATTGCAAGATGCTGGGAAGAAAATAAAACGGGACAGCGCGTCACCCTTGTCGCTTTCTACGAGGGTCAGTTCGCTGGATGGCTGCATCTGCTGTCACAATCGTATTACCCTTATTTTCAGCAAAAAAACATTCCTGAAATAAACAATTTTGATGTAATCCCAGCCTTGCGGCGCAAGGGGATTGGAAATGCTTTGATGGATGGCATTGAGCAGATTGCATTTGAAAAATACGGAATTGTTGGCATCGGTGTAGGGCTCTACCCTAGCTATGGCAGTGCACAGCGCATTTACGCTCGCAGAGGCTATATTCCTGACGGTAGAGGGATTTCGTACGAGAACGTTATTGTAAAGCCCGGCAGCATGGTTCGTCTCGATGATGAACTGGTGTTGTACATGGTGAAGGAAGCGCCTAATTCCTCTTCGGAAAATAGCAAATAGATTGCCCATACGATTCATTGTTCCTCTATCGGGGTAAGAAGTAGTAGACCGATAGCTTGACCACAAGAAGCTATAACTAACAGCTTTCTAGGAGGTGCAGCAACAATGGATACAGATAGAGACTTGTATGGCGAAGTAGAAGAGGAAATATTGGCACAAAAGCAAGGAAACAGCTACGTTCTGACAACAACCAAAGGAACGATCGGTAAGATCACTTACACGATGGTCGACGTAGACACCTGGGTCATTGACCACACATATGTGGATGGCGATTATCGCGGCCAGCATTTGGGGCGGCAGCTGCTTGACTTTGTAGTAGAAGAGGCTAGGGAGAAGGGGAGGCGGATTATTCCTTCTTGCTCCTATGCGTTAGCCGAGTTCAAGCGGAATCCCGCATATGAGGATGTATGGGATAAAACAAACACGGAATATTCCGATTCGTACAGCTCCAGCGGAGCGGGTGCAGCAAGCGGCGGTTTGTCCAACTAATAAGCAATAAAAAAGAGCTGTCTACCTACAAAGGTGGATGGCTCTTTTGCTGCCTATAACGATTACTTCGCAGTAGTTACTCGAGCTTGTTCATTCAGCTTAAGCAGGTTTGAAAATTGAAGAGGTTTGCGGTCGTTTTTATTGTTTAGATCTACTCTTGGTGGATACATATATAGGCCTCCTTTGCTAATACGATAGTTTCACAGTAACATATGGAATAAAGTGGAGTCAATTGTCATTTTTTGTTCGATTTAAGTAGTGAAGAAGTTGGTTGAAATCAGTGGAATAGGCATTTTCTATTTCATGGTACCCATCTCTTTGTCCTACTATAGTCGCAAATTTGGAATAAAGTCTGTTCAGATAGGCATGGCTTGCAAGCGCGTGAAATTCAAATGTCCTGACCTTCGGATTCTCAGCGGCGATATGGTTTGCTAGAAAACGAAAGCCGTTAATGAACAATCGGCCGCTTCGATAGGCGTCGTTTATAATGACGGAATCTACGAAAGCAATTTCCCCTTCGCGAACAGGCTCATATTCCGTAGACAAATATCTATAATGCGCCCATCCAATCGTGTCGCCCTCCAGGCTCAGGATTAGCATTACTTTGGATTGCTGTATAGACTGTAAAATATGATATAAGGTATCCGGAAGCGAAAACTTGCTGCTGAAATCGGTGCGATGCCTGATGAAATATAGGGCATACTGTGCTAAATCAGCATCATTCTTACAAACGCGGTACTGCGCAAGCATCGATAAGCAGCCTCCTTCTATTTTCGTTCCTTCAGCGTTTGCCTGACTCGGTTATTGATTTCAGGATGTTTAGATAACACGTAATGAAGCCCTTTCCTCTGCAAGGTAAGGAACACGCAAGGCGTAATGGCTGTGATATCGGCTGTGCGCGGCACATTGTTAAGCAAAGCAATTTCGCCAAAATGGTCTCCGTCCTCTAATATGGCAAGTCGAAGCTTTCCATCAATCGCATTTGCGTCCTTGCGTGATACTTCAACCCGGCCGCGTGCAATCAAGTAAAATTTCTCACCCTGATCACCGGCATGAATAACAGGTTGGCCTGCGCTAAATGTCTCCGTGTTGAATAGACTTCTAATTTCTTTCAGTACTTCGTTATCAATACCTTGAAAGAAAGGAAGCTTTGCGAGCCTTTCCTCATCAATATCAGCTTCCTGCCCGCTATTTGAAATCAGCATACCATTCTGCTTTTCCCATAATTGTTTATAATAGCCTCCGCGTGCAAGCATTTCTTCGTGAGTCCCAATGTCGACCAGCTCACCTTTATCAAACACAAAAATGCAATCTGCACCTGTTATAGAAGATAAACGATGAGTAACGGTTATTACGGTTCGATTGCGTGACAAATCCCTAAATGTCCGGTTAATAGATGCCTCAGCTATCGGGTCTAGCGCAGAGGTAGCTTCATCCAACAATAATAGTTGGGGATCTTTTAATATCGCGCGAGCAATGGCGAGCCGCTGCCTCTGCCCTCCAGACAAATTAGACCCATCATCCAGCACCAGCGTATCGTAACCATTTGGCAGCGTCATGATGAACACATGAATTTCAGCTTGTTTCGCAGCTTCTATGATTTCTTCCCTCGTTGCCGTTGGTTTGCTGATGCGAATATTGTCCATAATGGAACCTCGGAAGAGAAAGTTATCTTGAAATACAACGCCTAGCTGATCTCGGTAAGAGCTTCGACTGAGTTCCTGCATGGGAATACCATTGATTTCGAGCTGACCTGCACTCGGGTCGTAGAAGCCCAGCACCAGCTGTACGAGCGTGCTCTTGCCAGAGCCGCTAGAGCCTACGAATGCAGCTGTTGTTCCAGCTTTAATATGTAAATTAATCTTTTTAAGTGCTTCCTGCTCCTCGTTATAGCGAAAGGAAACGTCTGAAAAGCGAATATCCGGCAAATGATTTAGGGGGCTCGTCATAAGTGCTTTGCCCGTTGTTTCCTTAGGCGCTTGCAGCAGCTTGTTCATTCGCTCAATGCTGACGGAAGCATCCGTAAAGACTGGAATCGTTGCGGTTAAATTAAAAACGGAATTTCCCATTGAAGTATACATCGTAAAAAAGGCAACCAAAGCCCCGATCGTAATATGCCCGTGAAGTGCGAGATAAGAGCCAAGCCCAATAATGGATAAATTGATCAGGAGTAAGCTGATCAGCGGAATTCGCTCCAGCTGAGCGTTAATTACATTTTTTCGATAGTGAATGAGATACATCGTTTGCAGTCTGCCCACAAATTTATGTGTCATCGCCTGCTGAAGATTAAAACCTTTGACTACTTTTTGCGCTCTAATGTTTTCCTGTATGTCGCCTGTTAAATGATCGAGTTGCTCCTTATGAGCGACGTTAATGGCTTGCGCGCGAGCGCCCAGCAAGTAAGGACCGGCAAAAATAAGGGCTGCCCCAAACAATATGGCTAGTGCCATACTCCACTGCAAATAAAATAAAACCGCGGTGCTAATGACTACAACGGAAAAAGATTGTATTCCTACCGTCAGAATTGCGTTCATTGCTCGCTCAATGGCAGGAAGATCGACTGTGAAATAGGAGAGCAGCTCACTTGAGCGCGTCTTCTGGAAGAAAGCGAGGTTCACTTGCTGCATATGCTCAAATAATTGCTTGCGCAAATCCTGCTGCACCCTTGCACTCAGCTTGGCAAGAGCATAATCGCTGAAAACACCAGCGCTGAGGCAGAAGATGCCGCTAGCCGCCAGAATGATGATGATAAGTGAAAAGGCATGCAGGTCCTTAGGAAGGATGGCTTTGTCGATTAGAAATTGAAAGCTCAGTGGCGCTAATGACATGAAGATGAGATCCAAAAATAGCGTAACGAAAAAAAATATAGCCAGAGGCTTGTAGGCACGCATATAGCCTGCTAATTGCTTAAGAACAATAAATACCATGACGGATTGTGCTCCTTCTGAGCTTAGAAATAAATTTCATGAGGGTATTTCATCACATCATCGTGCCATTGGGTGAAATCCATTACATACTCTTCAATAACGCCATGATCCGTATCCTGAACCGCCACTTTCCTGGCTGACTTCGCGCAAAGGCGCTGAAGATTCGGCTGTGCGGGTATCCAGAACCGAAGCTCTGTAACAGGCTGTTTCAACTGGGCTAAGTATTGAGCGAGAAACTGTGAAGCCTGGAGAAACAATCGGGTGCTTCGATAGCTTTCCTTAATAAAAACCGTCTGAATCTGAACGATATGCTCATTTTCATAGTTTTGATCTCCGGTGCCGTGTATGTACCCTATTGCGCCTATGATTTCATCATCGGGATTGCGAAATAGAATAGATTCTTTCTCCATAAACAGAGGGCTTGAAAGATAGCTGAGAGAGACCGGAAAGGAATAGGGCAGGTTTAGCTGCACGAAATGCTCCAGCAAAAAAGTGATGAAGGCCTCTTGATACTTGGCAGTAGAGCAAATATTGAAATAATAGCTCATAGACATAATTACCTTCCTTCAAAATACTAGCCAAATTATACCATGATCTGACAATGAACAGAAGATTGATTGTATATTCGACAACATTTGCAGCGCTCTTATTCCACATCTATGCTCACATTTTTTCAATTTACACGTACAATAACCTAATCGATTTGGAATGAAATGGAGGGAAACTAAGGTGATACTTGTTGCGGGTAGTCCTACGTTTTCGATTAATCCTTTGACGTTATCGGAGATTGAACGAAAAATACTGCAAGAGAAGCAGAAGAGCCAGGTTGTCTATCGCTATCCATCGGTTGATGCGCTCGAATTTGAGCTGAAAACGCGCATGCATACGGTTGAAGCAGCCAAAGCGCTTTATGCCAGTGGAGTGAGCTTTGCGACCTTTGCAGGGTCAAAATGCAATGAGCAATACTGGACGCGTACGGAAAACGGCGGCTTTCAGCTAAAGGGAGGCGTACTGCCTTCGGTTGGCATTAACGATATTTTTGAAAATGGACATTTATACGGCTTTGAATGCGCAGGCGCCATTATCATTATCTTTTATAAGGCAGTGCTTGATACGGTTGGCGATGCCGTGTTCAACGCTTATTTTAAAAACCTGTTTTTAAGAGACTGGCAATACGACCGTGATTTAAGCTTAATAACTACCTATGATAAAAATGAAGCCTACCCCGGCGACGCGCTCTACTTCAAGAACCCTCACCATGATCCGGATACACCGGAATGGCAAGGTGAGAATGTCATCATGCTGGATGATGATTTGTATTTCGGCCATGGCATCGGCATTGAATCCGGCAAAGATATTATTAATGCGTTGAATCGCATGCGCTTTGAGAATGCCTCTATATCTGCGTACTTGCAGGATATTGTGGTCCATCCAGATTATGAATACTTGCGCGGCTTAAACGTTAGGGACGTTTGGTGGGACGGGGCAAGCGATTCCGAACAGCTTGGCATTGCGGCAAGAATAGGCACGGGTTCGGCTATTTATTAAAATGATTCGTGTCTTTGAAAATGGTGAAAAGACACCTGTAGGAGATGCGTTTGCTGCCTCTCGAATACAGGTGTTTTCGCTTCGCGTGCATGGAGGAGTATAATGGAAACAGCTATGATAAATATGATCATTTGTAGGGAGCAAGCCAATGAGAATGCATGTGTTAATTGTAGATGATGATCCTTCCATTCGGGAACTTTTGCGTTTTGTTTTGGGCAAAGACGGCTATGTCGTTCTCGAAGCGGAAAATGGACAAGCAGCGTCCATCTTGCTTGAGAATGAACAGGTGCATCTTGCTGTCGTCGATATTATGATGCCCGGTAAAAATGGGTACGAGCTGTGCCGCGAAATCAGAGAGCATTATGACATTCCAGTTATGATGCTGACTGCAAGAGCGGAGATGGAGGACAAGGAGCAAGGGTTTGACTCCGGGACGGACGATTATTTAGTTAAGCCGTTTGAGCCAAAGGAGCTTTTGTTTCGCATAAAAGCGCTGCTGCGCCGCTATCGCCTTGTATCCTCTGAGGTTATCAAGCTCGGGAACGTCTCCATTGATCGAAGAGGCTATGAAATTAAAATAGGCGATGAAGTGATAACCCTGCCGCTGCGGGAATTCGAGCTGCTGTCACAGCTTGCAAGCCACCCGGGCCGCATTTATACACGGGAACAGCTCATTCAGCTCATCTGGAGCGCGGATTTTAAAGGAGACAGCCGCACGGTTGATGTTCATATCAAACGGCTGCGCGAGCGCTTCGCGGATTGTCAGGACGATTTCACGATAACAACGATCAGGGGTCTCGGCTATAAGCTGGAGGTGCATGAGGGATGAAGTCGCTGTATGTTCGAATTGTGTTCACGTTTGTGATGGTCGCTATGATTAGCCTCATTCTAGGCTTGCTATTTACGGGGCTGTACTACCAAAATAATCAGCAATCCAGCAATGAGCAAAAAATGATCGCGATCGCTCAAAACATCAGCACCCAATATGAGCAAAATCCGCAAATGGATCTGGACAGCTATCTGACGCATATTGCAGCACTTGGCTTTCAAATTTATTTGGTTCGTGACCATTTGCAAGGACAAGCCTATGGCTCGCCGTTCAAGCATGGAAAGCTGAGCGAGCAGCAAATGCAATCGGTGCTGGACGGAGCTATTTATCGGGGGCTGGAGGAACAGAAGGGACGGCTGGAGCTGTTCTCTTATTTCAAAAATAGTGTTTTGAACACAGCGGGTATGAGAGTTCAGACGCAGGATGGATATGCAGCGCTGTTTATCCGTCCTGACTTGCAGCAGCAAATTGGCGAAATACGTATTATTGCAGCGATATTGATCGGCGCTACCTTCGTCATCAGCTTGCTGTTAATTGTGTTCTTATCGCGCCTCATTGTGAAACCGGTTAATGAGCTTACCAGAGCAACGAAAAAGATCGTTGCAGGTGATTTTGAAGCGGGGCTGCAGCTCTCGCGCAAGGATGAGATCGGCGAGCTGGCACGCAACTTCTCGGTGATGTCGGTGGCGATTAAGCAGCTGGATCAGATGCGGCAAGAATTTGTGGCGAATGTCTCGCATGAATTTCAGACGCCGCTTACATCCATGCAGGGATTAGCCCGGGCTGTGCTCGATAAGGAAACGACGCCGGAGCAGACGGATAGCTATATGGCCATTATAGAAAAAGAAAGCAAGCGTCTATCCCGCATGAGCAAGCAGCTTCTAACACTTGCTGCGCTCGACAAGGATAATAAGCCGCTCCATAAGACAAGCTTTCGTTTAGACGAACAGCTGCGACAGCTGCTAATTACACTCGAGTGGCAATGGTCGGAGAAAAATTTGCATTTGGAGCTTGAGCTGCCGGATACGACGATCCATGCTGATCAAGAGTTGCTCTATGAGGTGTGGTTAAACCTGATTGCCAATAGCATTAAGTTTTCGGATGCAGGCAAGCCGATCAGCATTAAAATAGTGGAAAGCGACGTCATTACAGTTGTCATCGAAGATTGGGGAACAGGCATATCGGAGGATGATCTCCCATTCATTTTTGACCGTTTCTATAAGGCAGACAAAGCTCGCAATGATGCTGCTTCAGGCAGCGGGCTTGGACTCTCTATCGTGCAGAAATTGGTGGCTTTGCATCAAGGCAGTATCGATATTCAAAGCAAACGGGCAGTTGGAACAACGGTTACCGTTACCCTTCCGCGAGCATAAGTTTTTATGTCATTAGTTGTCAATATAGAAAATGCCTCATTCCTTTAAATATAAGGGGAATGAGGTATTTTTATTTTGTAAAGATGTATGTTTTATGTGAGGTTATTCGGTTGAAAATCTTGTAACATGAATAAAAAAGGTTTTTAATTGTTTAATCTTATGTTAGTTTTATGTCATTTACATGCTTTGTGAAGCTCATTTTCAAGCTGAGGAGTGGTTTGTATGACAGAGTTGTCAAATATGGATATTCCGAAAGAAAAGCTCATATTGGCTAAGCATTATCCCATTCAAGTATTGGAAACGATAGGCGTCAATGCGACCTATCAGAAGCTTCATTGGCATGATGTGCTTGAAATCAATTTAATTAAATCAGGAACCGGCTATTACATCATTAACGGGCAAACATTTGAGTTTCAAGAGGGTGATATTTTGCTTATTAACTCGAATGATTTGCACTGCGCTTACGAAACCAAGGATTTGGTCATGCAAGTGATCTGCTTTGATGCTTCTTGGCTGCTAAATATTGTCCGTTATGATTCAGAAATTTTGCATCCCTATAAGGAAATGGGGGTCCATTTCACTAATTTGCTGGACCGCAATGAGCCTCATATGAACGAGCTTAGAAGCCTGCTTCTTGAAATTCAGGATGAACATGATCAGGAGCAAACCTCTTACGGTTCTTTGGTTTATTCAAATTTAATCCGCTTTCATGCATGCGTAAATCGTTACTTCCGCAGAGAGGGGTTAAATCGGGGAAAGGACAGCATCGGCGCAAGACAGCTGGACAAAATGCGCAAGGTCATTTACGACATGCAAAAAAACTTTGCATATCCATGGACGCTTGAGGAACTCGCAGGACTTGTTTACTTAAGCCCCTCCCGTTTTAGCGATATTTTCCGGCGTACAGTAGGGACGCCTCCGCTGCTTTATTTGATTCATATTCGCTTAGAGCATGCCGTCATGCTGCTCGAAACCAGCGATATGAAAATTACAGAAATCGCACTGGAATGCGGTTTTCGCAGCTTATCTAATTTCAACCGTTTATTTAAGAAGCACATTGGCTCCTGCCCGAAAATCGCAAGAGGCTAAATCATTTGGAAACAGTAAGATAGTGTCAGTTATCAATCGTTTAAGAGGAGAATCAACACAGCGGAAAAGATAAAATAAACACATGACGAATGGATAACGCATTTATGTTACTTTAACTAACATTAGAAAAAAGGGGGGGAGCATGCTGCAAACAGATCTACAAACCAAACAGCATGTGTACAAGCAGCCCGGGCAGACGAAACGCTTTATCAAACAATGGGATATTCAGCTCATGGTTATACCAGCGTTGCTCTTCATTTTTGTCTTTAACTACATTCCCATGTATGGGGTGCTGATGTCCTTTCAGGATTACAGCATTTTCAAAGGGTTCATGCACAGTCCGTGGGTAGGGTTTAAACATTTTGAAATGTTTTTTAATGCTCCTGAGTTTTGGGTGGTTATGCGAAATACACTCGTCATCAGTTTGCTGAAGCTGGGCATTGGATTTCCAGCGCCAATCGTATTGGCACTGATGCTGAATGAGATTAATAACCGTACGTTTAAACGAATTATTCAGACGGTTAGCTATTTGCCTCATTTCTTGTCATGGGTTATCGTGTCGGGCTTCGTAATATCGATGTTATCCACTGATAACGGAAGCTTAAATATGCTGCTGGAATCCGTGAATCTCATTAAAGAGCCAATCAATTTCTTATCCTTGCCGGAGTATTTCTGGGCGATCCTTGTCACAACCGGTGTTTGGAAGGAAATTGGCTTTGCTTCTATCGTTTACTTAGCTGCTATTGCAGGCATTAACCCGCATTTGTATGAGGCGGCTTCAATTGATGGAGCCAGCAGAGTGAGACAAATTGTTACAATTACGATTCCATCGATTATGCCCGTTGTTGTTGTGTTCTCGATATTAGCAATTGGCAACCTGTTGAATGCCGGATTTGAAGATATTTTGCTGCTAGCTGGGAATCCGGTGCTGCGCGACGTAAGTGATGTTATCGATACTTATGTATATAGGCTGGGTATTCAAAATTCCCGTTTCTCTTATGCAACGGCTGCCGGTCTATTCAAAGCAATTATTAGCGTCGGCTTATTAGCAGGAGCAAACTATTTGGCTCGCCGGTCAGGCAACAGCTTGTGGTAAAGAGAGAAAGGGCGGCGAAACGATGAAATTATCCTTTGGCGACAAAACATTTATGGCAGTCAACTATTTTCTATTGTTTGTGTTAGGCTTCACAGCCTTCTATCCATTCTGGAATGCTGCAGTGATTTCCTTTAATGCGGGAACCGATACGATGCTCGGTGGAATTACATTTTGGCCGCGCGTCTTCTCGCTAGACAATTATGAGGTCGTTTTCAAGGACAAACGACTTATAGATGGATTTATTATTTCTATTCTTCGTACGGCCATAGGTACGCTCCTATCCATTGCAGCAACAGCGATTTTTGCTTACGGAATGAGTAAGCGAAATTTAGTTGGACGAAAGTATTACATGATCTTTTGCGTGTTGACCATGTACTTTAGCGGCGGCTTAATTCCAAGCTACCTGCTCATTCGTGAGCTTCATTTGATGAATTCGTTCTGGGTTATGATCATACCGGGAATTATCAGCGTATGGAACATGATCATTTTCCGAACCTTCTTTCTTGGCATACCAAATGGGCTTGAGGAATCGGCACAAATTGACGGCTCCAGCAACTGGGGTATTCTATTTCGCATTGTACTTCCTCTATCGGGGCCTGTCATTGCAACGCTTTCGTTGTTCACGGCGGTGTATCACTGGAATGATTGGTTTTCACCGAGTCTTTATATTTCGGATATTAACCTATTGCCGATTCAAACGAAGCTGCAGCAAATATTGAACTCCAATATTATGCTGGAGCAAATGTCCCAAATGGATTCAGCGGCACAAGGCCGAATGAGTGCAATGAAAGCAGTAACTTCAAAGTCGTTATCCATGGCAACCATGATGGTGGCGACCGTTCCGATTTTATGTGTGTATCCTTTTGTACAAAAGTATTTCGTGAAGGGTGTTCTCGTTGGTTCTTTGAAGGAATAACAAAGGGTTTAAAGCGTCAGCTTTAACCATAGATAGACAAGCAGAAGGGAGTTTAAGCGATGGCTAAATTCAGTAAAGCTTTTCATGCAGCATTGTCAATCACACTTGTCGTTGTACTTGCACTAACAGGATGTTCTAGCAATAATGGGGCGAATTCCGGGGTAAAGGAAGGAACCGACAACAAGCCGGATTCAAGCAAAGCTGCGTTTGTGCTGGGGGATCAACCGCTCGAGTTTTCTTTTTACGGCCATTATGATTGGTATACGATGYCTCCTTGGGGCGACGATTTATCGACGAAATGGATTAAGGAGAATAAGAAAGTAAATGTGGTGCCAATCAGCTCAGGAGGCAATGCGAAACAAAAGTTCAACACGATGATTGTAGCGGGAGAGCTGCCTGATGTGATCTGGATGGAGCGCAACGCAGACGTAGAGAAGCTGCGCTCAGAAGGAATGCTCGTTGCTTTTGACGATTACTTAGATAAATATCCGAATTTGAAGAAATGGGCTGGTGAGGCTACGCTTGATATGCTTCGCTCATCCGACGGCAAGCTGTATCAGTTTCCGAACTGGTATACGACGCAGCCTAATGGCAATGCAGGTTATTTGGTAAACAAGAAGATCCATGGTGAGCTTGGCAAGCCGAGCTTGGAAACAACGGATGATCTTTATGCTTACTTGAAGATGGTGAAAGAGAAATATCCGGATGTAGTCCCTCTGGAAGTAGGCCAAAGCGCTTCGGGTATCGATATTATGGCATCCGCTTTTGCTGAAAATCGTCCTTATACGTACAATGCAATGATGGCTGTACCGTCAGGAGATAAGCTGGTATCGATCTTTACAGATCCTGTCTACCGGGAATCGATTCAATACGCAAGCAGATTATACCGTGAAAGATTGATTTCGCAGGATAGCTTTACGCAAAAGGCGGAGCAGGTCGAGCAGAAGATTGTAACGGGAAAAATAGCGGTTTACGCGGCTTCCAGCCCGACGGAGTATGGTGCGAAGGGCAATGCGCTATTAGCGGCAAAGGACCCAAGTGCGGGGTATTTCATCACATGGCCGGTTCATAAAGCGGGACTTGATAAAAACAAAATATTCCCTGGCGATTACAAGCAGCTAGGCTGGAACGTCAGTGTCATTACGAAAGCGGCCAAAAACCCAGAAGCGATCTTCGCATTTTTGGATTGGTTCACGGGTCCAGAAGGACAGCGCCTAAGTATGTGGGGACCAGAGGGGATTTATTGGGACGGAGTGGATGCTGATGAAGCGCCATTGTTCACCGATAAGTTTGTAAATGACGTGGAAGAGCGCGAGGCATTAATGGCTTCAATCGTTAACTTTCAATGGGTAGGAAATACGGTATATGTAGACAACTCGAAGATGAAGTTTGAATCCACGCTGCCTGTGGAGAAACGGAGCTGGGAAACGTACTGGCAATCGGAAATTACGTGGAAAACGCAGCTCGATACGACAGAGTTCGTTAACTTGGACCCTGCTGGAGATACAGATGAGGGAATCGTTGGTTCAAGCGTATTCTCAATCTATGAGAAGTCGAGAGCGAAAGCGATTATGAATGCATCCTCCGATGCGGAAGTTAATCAAATTTTGGATAAGGCTGAAGCCGATGCACAGCAAGCTGGTTATGAGAAGCTTTTGAAATACAAGACCGAGAAGTGGCAAGAAAATGTAAGCAAATTAAAAAAATAGTGGTATTAATTACAGGCTAGCTGGCTTTAACTGCAGCAGTGGGATTGGAGGCTATATTCTCTATTGTTCATGCTTAAGCGATAAGTTTGCATGCATGGCGAGAAGAGAATAGCCTCCAAAACCAAGTATTCGCATGGGAGAGAATATAATTGACATATTATTTGGGTGTGGATGGTGGAGGCAGTAAAACGATCGCAGTTGTATGTGACGATATGGGGAGGGTTGTGGGCGCTAGTGAGAGCGGCTGCGGCAATCATCAATTAGGAGTAGAGCTTGCTAGAAGCAATATTCAGGCTGCTGTTATCCATGCCATGATGCATGCGAAGGTAACTGAGGAGCAAATTGCGTATGCGGTATTTGGTTTGGCGGGAGCAGATCGCGAGGCTGACTTTCAAATATTAAGGCCGATGATCGCGAAGCTTGGGTTTGAAAACTACGAGATCGTTTGCGATACGGTAATCGGTCTGAGGGCCGGTACGAAGCAGCCGGATGGGGTTGTTGTCATTTGCGGCAGCGGGACAAACAGCTTTGGCGTTAATCGCTATGGCGAGAGCTTGCAATGCGGCGGATTCGGTTATGCTTTCGGTGATTTTGGCGGAGGAAGCTTGCTGGCAGTGGAGGTTTTTCGTTCAGTTATACGCTCATGGGAGGGCAGAGGGCAAGCTACCTTGCTTACGGATCTGACCCTTGAACAACTAGGCTACGACACCGTTGAAAATATGTTCCACGACTACTTGAATCAGGGCAGGATGATTCCTCACCAGCTTGCGAAGCTGCTGTTTGAAGCGGCGGAGCAAAAGGATGAGGTAGCTTGCAGCATTCTGCAGAGGCAGGGCGAGGAGCTTGGCATGACGGCGAGTGCTGTCATTTCGAAGCTGAATATGAATCATGATGTATTTGATCTCGTTATGGTTGGCAGTGTGCTGACCCGCGGCGACAGCCGCTACGTTGCGCCTTATTTGGAGGAGCATGTGAAACGGGCAGCTCCAAATTGCAGCTTGACCGTGTTGACGATGGAGCCTGTGGCAGGCGCAATTTTATTAGCTATGGATAAAACGACTTCTTCTATTGAAGAGTCTGTATATGCTTGTTTACAACAATGTTTATCAGTGAAGGAGGCGCAAGCAGAATGGGTGATCGATTAAAGGTAGTCGTTATTGGCGGAGGATCTTCTTATACGCCAGAGTTAATTGAAGGTTTTATATTAAATTATGCGACCTTTCCTGTGGCGGAAATTGTGCTAGTAGACATACCGGAGGGACGGAATAAGCTGGCTATTGTCGGTCAGCTTGCCAAACGCATGATTGAGAAATCAGGCTTGCCTATTAAGCTGGATTTGACGCTGGATCGACGTTCGGTGCTGGCGGATGCTGACTTTGTAACGACGCAAATGCGTGTCGGCCGATTGGAAGCGCGCGGCTGGGATGAGTCTATTCCGCTCAAATACAATATGATTGGGCAGGAGACGACGGGTGCAGGCGGGATGATGAAAGCTCTGCGCACCATTCCTGTTCTTCTTGAAATCTGCAAGGATATGGAGGAGCTTTGCCCAGAGGCATGGCTGCTTAATTTCACCAACCCGGCCGGCATGGTTACAGAGGCTATCCATAAGCATTCACGCATCAAATCGATTGGGCTATGCAACTCTCCAATAGCTGCATATAAATGGCTGTCATCGTTGTACCAAGTACCGATAGAGCAAATCCAATGCGAATTCGCTGGGCTTAATCACCTGCACTGGATTAGCTCCATTACAGTTAATGGCGAATCCAAGCTGGATGAGCTCTTGAATAACCAAGACGGGTACTCCGCCAAAAACGTACCTCAATACGCTTGGAATGGCAGTTTGCTTCGTTCATTGCGAGCAATTCCGTCCTATTATTTAAAATATTTTTATTTGCAGCGCGAAATCTTGGCCGAGCAGCAAGCAGCGGCTGCCAAAGGTGAAACGCGGGCGGAGACGGTTCAGCGGCTTGAGGACGAGCTGTTCGAAATTTACAAGGACCCGAATCTGTCGGAGAAACCAAAGCAGCTTGAACAGCGCGGCGGTGCTTATTATTCGGAGGCGGCTGTAAAGCTGATGAACTCGCTATATAACGACAGCGGTGATATTCAAACGTTAAACGTGCCAAATCAAGGGGTGCTGGACTTTCTGCCGGATGACGCTTGTATTGAAGTAAACTGTGTCGTTACGAAGGAAGGTCCAATTCCGCAGCCTGTAGCTATTGTGCCAGCGGCGGCGAAAGGACTCATTCATGCTGTGAAAGTGTATGAGCAGCTGGCTATTGAGGCAGCTGTATCCGGCAATAGGGATACAGCATTGCTGGCACTGGCGCATCACCCGCTCGTTGATTCAACGAATGACGCGCAGCGTATGCTGGATGAGATGCTGGAGCAGAACAAAGTGTATTTGCCGCAGTTTTTTGCAGAGCAAGCAGAATATGAATGATCGAAGACGTCTTCGCCAAATAGGGTGAGAGACGTCTTTTTTTTGCGCTTAGCAAGCTCAGTCGCAATCGCCTGCAATAACTGTTACATTAGAATTAAATATGAGTTAGGCATAGGTTCCGTATAATTTCAGCTTGTTTATAAGCCTATATAATGGAGGGTTGCGTATATGTCATCTTTTAAAGCGCTTGTGATTAACAAAGTAGAAAATGAGATTATCGCAAATACACAGCAGTTGGACTTAAACGATTTGCCGCAGGGTGAATTGCTTATTAAGGTTGCGTATTCCAGTGTGAATTACAAAGATGCGTTAGCTTGTTTGCCTAATGGCGGTATTGTGAAAAGTTATCCTTTTGTACCGGGTATTGATTTGGCGGGTACGGTTGTATCGAGTGAAGATGAGAGATTCCAAGAGGGCGACGAAATTGTGGTCACGGGATTTGGGCTCGGCGTCAATCATTTTGGCGGTTTTAGCGAATATGCCCGTGTGCCTGCGGAATGGACAATCAAGCTGCCGCAAGGCTTGTCGATGAAGGAAGCCATGATACTGGGGACGGCAGGTTTTACTGCGGCTTTGTCCGTATATGAGCTTGTGCAAAATGGCATTCGGCCAGAGGATGGTCCTATTCTCGTGACTGGTGCAACTGGAGGAGTAGGCAGTATTGCTGCTGCAATTGCGGCGAAGCTTGGATATGAGGTGGCAGCGAGTACGGGGAAACTGGATAAGCAGCAGTATTTGCTTGATTTAGGCGTGAAGCGAATTCTGCCAAGAGAAGAGCTTCTATCTGGTTCCAAGCAGCCTCTGGACAAGCAGATATGGGCAGGAGCTATTGATTGTGTGGGCGGGGAGACATTAACCGCGGTGCTGTCTCAATTAAAATATGGCGGCGCCGTAGCGGCGAGCGGTTTGACAGGCGGAGCGGGCCTTTCGATGACCGTATACCCATTCATCATAAGAGGAGTACGGCTGATCGGTATTGATTCTGTCATGGCAGGGATGGAGATTCGCAGCAAAATATGGGCGCTATTGGCTGATGCCTATAAGCCAAGTATGCTGGGCGAATTATTCTCGGAAATTAGTCTGGACCAGGTGAGCCACCAGGTAGCTACCCTCTTGAATGGGCAAGCCAAAGGCAGAGCCATTGTAAAGCTATAACGACAGAAAAGAGCAATTGCCTGCATGCGGGCAATTGCTCTTTTTGTTAAAGCTAACCTCGTTTTAATCTCCGTGCGCGGAATTGCTTGTATTGAAAATAGATCGTGCAGCCGATGCAAAAGCCGAGAATGGCGGCTAGCGCAGCAGCTCCCATCATCCCAGCAAATATATAACCGGCTGCAGACCAGCCGAGCATAAAGCTAAGCAGCGAGAAAGTGAGGAAACCTACACCTAGGGAGTTGTTGAAGCGCTGCAGCTCAGCTGCTTCTGTTTGTGCGGAAGAAATTCGACCGTTTAGGAAAGGGCGAGCCGCAATAATGAATAAATTAGCTTTGGTACCGAAAATAAGTCCAATTATTTGAATAATCCAAAGTGCTGCAATAAGCCAAGGCAACTGCAGGCCTATCGCAAGAAGAAGTACGGCAACGATACCGACTTGATTACTTCGAACAAATGGAATGGGAATTTCTTTCATTATAAAAACCAACTTTCCGTATTGGATTTATATAATTTAATAGTAGATAATTTAAGCTCTTTTGGCAATAACCAAATGATTAATCGATCAAAAATATTATGAAATGACAACTTTCGATAACTACCAATTTTTTTCAATATTCATATATAATAGATTAATAATACTAAAGAACTAATTTCTTTGATAAGAGGTAGATAGATTAGTGAAGCTCACAGGTATCGATATGTTTAAAGGGCTCTCTAATGTAGAGCTTGCGAAGCTGCTGGGGATGCTTGATAAACAACAGATTCCTGCGGGAACGAGGTTGTTCCATCAAGGCGAGCATGGCGATCAAATGTTCATCATAGAAAGCGGCACGATTGAGCTATTCTCAAAAACGGATGACAGCGTTCGGCGTTCGCTTGCCGTGCTTGGGCCAGGCGAGGTTTTTGGTGAAATGGCTCTGCTTACTGGGGAAGCGCGGTCTGCTGAGGCCGTAGCTGCGGAGGATGCTGTGCTGCATATCATTGACAGCAGGATGTTTGACCGCCTTGTTGCTGAGAATGCAATTTTCTCATCCTATTTCATCAAGCTGCTTTCGCAACGTTTGATCGCAACGAATGCGAAGCTTCAAGCATCTAAGAAAACGGAATCCGAGCGAATTGCGTATGAGCTTGGACAATTGCGCGAGCTAACGGCTCGTTTTCTGCAGTGGTGCGCACATGTTCCTCTTATTAGCAGAGGGCTTGTGGAGCATACCTATGGCATGACGATGCAAAGGGAGCTCTCAGACAATCCCTTCCTTCGGGAGTGCTTTCAAGATGATCCGTTAACATCGGAATGGTTGACTCTTGCAAGCGGTATTAAGCCAGTTCTTAATGATATAAGCAAGGAACGGTATGGGTACGAGGAAATGGCTGGTTGGCTGGAAAAAGCGACCTCGTGGTATGTTTCTCAAGGCAACTGGGTGGCATTCATCATGATCCAAGCGGATAAAGGGAACTGGCCAGCAGCGCTAGACACGTATGCTCGCATAGAAGGAGAGGTTACGGATCATCAGYGCGCAGAGCTTTTTCGTACCATTAGCCGCTGCCCTAGAGATATACTCGCAGGGAATTACACAGTGCTGCAAACCTATCTTCCTTACTGTGAGAAAAATGCGCCGGAAATTGGGCTTGCTGTTATAGAAGCCTCTTTAAATCAGCCTAACAAATTTCAATCGCATGAGCTTTTGTTTTTGTACGAGTGCGGAACGGAGCTTAGCAGACGTGTGGGCAGAAACAATCAAGCGCTGGATTATTTAAAGCTGGCGGATGCATTAGCTAGCACTTTATCCTTCAATAAAGTTGAATTGCCGGATGCTGATCGGGCGTATGGATTAGCCAAACAAAAGCTGGCTCGAAAACGCAGCGAGGTGCTCGTGAAAGGCGCCGGACGTTTGTTGAAGGGGAATCGTGCTGCTGAAGCAGGGGCTGTCATGGCGGCGCTGCTCTGCATCATACTTTCTTTCCTATTAGATCCTATTGGCGGTTTATCTGAGGCGGGCATGCGGTTTATCGGAATTGCGCTAGCTGCAGTCATTATGTGGATTGTTCCGATTATGCCGGATTACATTGTGGCGCTTGGCATGATTATGCTGTGGGTGCTGGGGGGCGTTGCCCCTCCGGAAACGGCACTCTCAGGATTTGCGTCAAGCTCGTGGCTCTTCATGATTTCTATTATGGCGATAAGTGCGGTAATAACAAAATCAGGCATTTCTTACCGCTTTGCGCTCCATGCTTTAAAAAGATTTCCTGCCCATTACCGCGGACAGCTTTGGGGCATTATTGCAGGCGGGGTCCTGCTTAATCCGCTGCTTCCTTCATCCTCTGCCAAGGTATCGCTTGGCGTTCCGATGGCACAGACGCTCGCCGAATCGCTCGGCTTTGAAGAGAGGAGCAAGGGAGCCGCTGGCCTTGGGCTGATGGCTATGATTTTCTTTGGCTTTACCGCGCCTTTTGTTATGACAGGCTCATACACCAATATTATGGCTTATGGCCTTGCTTCTAAAGAGCAATCGGTATCGTGGCTGCAATGGTTATTGTATGCGCTGCCGGGGTTTGTTATTTTTGGCACTGTATTGATTATCGTATTGCTTTTTATGTTCCGTAAGATCGAGCCTGCCAAAGTTGTTACAAGCGAAGTGCTGAGTGAACAGCTAAAGCTTCTTGGCCCGCTAACAAAAGATGAGCGAGTATCGCTCTGGACGATTATATGCTGCATTGGGCTTATGGTGCTTCAACCGCTTCACGGGATTGAGAGTACGTGGATTATGCTGATGGGTTTTGCGGTTTTAGTTATTAGCGGCGTGCTCGATAAACAGACGATTTCGACAGGGATAGATTGGACTTTTTTATTGTTTCTCGGGGCTGCATTCAGTTTTGCGGGCGTCGCCGAGCAGCTAGGGATTGCTGAGCTGTTATCCTCCTTTCTTGGAGAGCATATGTCTGTTTTTGTCAGCACGCCTGCCTTATTCCTTGTTGCAGTCATTCTCGTTTCCTTTGTCGTTACGCTAGTCATTCGAGATGATCCAGCTGTTATTTTACTTATCACCGCAATTGTTCCTTTAGGAGAGACAGTAGGCATTCATCCTTGGGTGCTCGTGTTTGTCATATTGCTTGCAACAGATCCGTTTTTCTTTGCTTATCAGTCCCCTACCTATTTAACTGCCTATTACAGCTCGGAGGGGAAAGCGTTTACCCATCGTCAAGCCGGGAAGCTTGCACTCGGTTATGCATTTGCAGTTCTACTTATAGCTGTGCTCTGTGTTCCATATTGGAAGTGGCTTCATCTCATTTAACGGAAAAGAAGGGAAAGGAGGATAGTATGAAAATAAAGCTTATACATATTATGGCCCTGCTTGCTGTACTGGCTATTTTCTTCATGTATAGAGGAACATTTGATCGAATGGACTATTTTTTCCAAGATCGTTTTATGCAAAAGGAAAGCCCTGTCGAAACTCAAATTGCCATTATCGCTATTGATGATGAAAGTGTGAGTGAATTTGGGAGCTGGCCTTGGAATCGAAATGTTCATGCTCAATTGGTTGATATGCTCTCCGAAGGAAAACCGGCAGTTATTGCGTTTGACGTCACTTTTCCTGCACCGTCGGCAGATGATCCATCATCGGATGAAGCGCTAATCAGCGCAGTGAAAAATGCGGGCAATGTCGTATTTCCCGTATATGGAACATTTGAAGCTTCAGCCAAACAGGGCGCAATTGACGCACTTGAAATATCTGAGCCGTTTCCGGCACTTAAGGAAGCGGCAGCGGCGGTTGGACATATCAACACGATACCGGATCGCGACCACGTTGTACGCAACTCTTTATATCGTTTTATGTATGAAGGCGAGCAGGTCGAAAGCTTTTCTTGGACAATTTATAAAATGTACATGGAGCGCCTCGGCAAAAGTGTAAGTGCGGATATGCTTCCGCTTGATGCATTTGGACAGTTTCATATTCCCTATACGGAGCGGCCAGGGCAATATGAAGCGATTCCTTATGCTGCTGTACTGAACGGAGATGTGCCTGCGGATTATTTTCAGGATCGCATTGTGCTCATTGGACCGTATGCCACGGGCTTTAAGGATGAGTACCTGACGCCATTGCAGGTGAAAAAAATGATGTACGGGGTGGAAATACACGCGAACATTATACAGGCTCTGCTCGAAAATGATCTTAAGCATGAGCTTAATTGGAAATGGAATGCGTTGATTTTGCTCCTTGCGGCTTCGCTTGCCTACTTCTTATTCCGGAAGTGGAATATGCTTATCTCGTTTTTGGCGGTTGCGGTTATTCTCGTTGCGTTTGTAGTAGGAAGCAGCTACTTGTACGGTCAGGGAATCATTATATCAATCGGCTATGTGGTGCCGCTGCTAATTATTAGTTGCATCATCGTCGTTGGGTTCCATTACGTAGAGGAATTGCTGGAGCGGCGCAGGGTGACGGATATATTCGGCAGATACGTGGCGCCCGAGGTCGTTAACCAGATTTTGAAAAATGGTGAAGAGGGCCTAAAGCTGGGCGGAACGCGCCGTGAGTTAACTGTGCTTTTTGTCGATATTCGCGGCTTTACGCCTCTCTCAGAGAAGGCGGAGCCGGAGGAAATCGTTGAAATATTAAATGAATACTTGGATCTTGCCGCCAACTGCATCTTTAAATTCGAAGGTACGCTGGATAAGTTTATCGGTGATGCAGCCATGGCAATTTTCAATGCGCCGCTGCTTCTTGAAGACCATCCAATGCGAGCGGTGGAAGCGGCGTGGGCAATGAAAGAGGGCTCAGCCGCATTGGAGCGCAAGCTAATGGAACGATTTGGCTTTGGTGTGAAGTTTGGTCTGGGCATTCATACGGGACCAGCCGTCTTCGGCAACATAGGTTCGAAGAGCAGAATGGACTACACCGCTATTGGAGACACGGTTAATACGACAGCTAGGCTGGAGAGCAATGCAAAGCCCGGACAAATCATTATGAGCGATGCGGTCTATCAGGCGGTTAAAGATCGTGTTATTGCGAACGCTCTTGGCGAGATCAAGGTAAAAGGAAAAGAACAGGGCATCTCAATCTATGAATTGGAGGGACTAAAATGAAGACGTTAAAGCTAGTTTTTATGACTTTGCTAGTCATGGCCATTATTATGCCGACATCTGTTTTTGCGAAGGATACGGAAAAGGCGGGGAAAATAACGGCCATTTCAGGCAAAGCGGAAGTGAAAAAGAGCGGCGGGTCCAAGAAATTTAATGCTTTTAAAGGAATGGCTATTACGAAAGGCGATACGATACTAACCGGCAGTGATGGGAAAGTAACGATGGATCTGGACAGCGATAAAGAAGTCACAATTGGCACGGATACCACGCTTGTTGTGAGTGAGCTGGTCAAAAGCGCAAAGGCACTGGGCGGCAAAACGAGCCTGAGCCTGCTAAAGGGAAAGGTTCTTGTCACGATTAAGAAGAAGCTTGATGGCGATTCTAGATTTGAGATCGAGACGCCAACTGCCATTATGGGCGTTATGGGGACGCAGTTTACCGTTACGTATGAGAATAACGAGAGCTACGTGGGTGTATTTGAAGGCGCTGTAAAAACGAAGCACGGTCCAGGGCTAACGGACGAGACGACTGTTAATTCGAATGAACAGCTGCCACTGAATAAAGATGGGGCAGGAGTAAAGGAAAAGCTGAATTATCTCGATCTTCCGTTGGTCGGCCTGGAGCATTATCTTCTGCTGCTTCAAAAGGACGCCAAAGCGGATAAGGCATTAATTGAGCAAGTTAAAGCACTAATTGAAAAGAGAAAACAAGAGGAAGCGGCGGCAGCTGCAGGCGGTAGTGGAGGTTCACAATCCAACTCTACTATTGTATATGAGGATAATGCGGGAACAGGCGGCGGCAGTGGTGGAGGCGGCAGCCCGGTCGTGACGCCAACACCAACAGCGTCACCGACGCCAACACCAACAGCGTCACCGACGCCAACACCAACGGCGTCACCGACGCCAACGCCAACGCCAACGCCAACGCCAACGCCAACACCAACGCCAGAACCTGTGCCGCCAACGTTAGATTTAACGATGTTTTATAATCATTTAGAATCGTATATGAGAAATGATAAAACGTTTATTTTGCCATTTACGACAACACTTGCTCTTAATGATTCTAGTGCAAATATCGTCAAATTTGAGGTGCGTCAGGATGACGCTGGTGAATTTGAAAGTCTAGATATCGTTGAGACGGTTGCTATACATCCATCTGAACCTAATCAGCTGGTGGTTAAATTAAAAGAAGCTGTGCAGTACGGATCAATAATTCGTATAACGGTCTATGAAAATAAATTAAAAAATTCGGAAACCAATGATGTGCAGACGAATGAACAAGTTACAGCAAGAGGAGAAATGGAGCAAGGGTTTCAATTTATAAATAACAGTGAGTACCCGCCAATTGAATTTATTTTAGGGAAAACCGATTACTACACAAATATATCCTTTAAAACTTTTGGTTATGGAATGCCTGAATGGCCTTCTGAGGGGAACTCCCCTTACATCAAAATAACTAGAGTTTGCCCAGTTGAAGGAACGGAGGAGTGTTATCCGTTTTTTGAATATAACCTTAGTGGTGCTTTACAATTTAGCGTAACGGGTCCTGATACGGCAATGGTCATGTTAAAAGGAAATTATTTTGCCGAAGGCAATTTAAGGCCTGGAGCATATCGCTTAAGTGTTTCTTTAAAAAATGGCAGTAATGGTCAGGTTGAAAACTTTCTAGAGCTTGATATTACGGTACGGGTAGCTAATCCTCCAAAGGCTTTAACCAAAGCGGCATTTATGGAGGATGAGTATACGTTAGTGCTTCCTTTTACTACTAGCCTTGCTTTTGGGAATTATTTTCCAAAAGATGGTTTAATAATTTATAAATGCGACGCGGTAGAGCTTCCAGAGGGCAGAACATGTAGAAATGCGGAGCTGCCCCTCCTCAACATAACGGATATTGAGAGTGTTGCTGTTGACCAAGATAATCAAACGCAGCTCATTGTAAAGCTTAAAGATCCCATTGCATACAACTCAAATATTGATGTGTATGTAAAACYGAATGCTTGGAAGAACCCAGTTAATGATGATTTTCAAGAAAACGAGCAGCATTTCTCTTTAAATAGCAAAGTAACTGCCTTTCCTGATTACGTAGATTTTGAGAACAGGCCCGATATAGTAAAGGATAAGGAGCTTTTCATCTACACACATGTTATGAACTGGGAGAGATAATAATTAATGGATATTTTTGTGCGGAAGAGGCATCTTGCTTTTGGTTTGAAGATATGCCGCTAGATAGCGATGCATATGAGCTCGAGAATGATGGTGAATATACAAAACTCATACTTAAAGGATCTTATTTCAGTATGGAACTAGCAAGAGGCGAGGGAAATATTACAATACCCATTATGAAAAAAGAGGAACAAATTGACGAGATAATTATACCCTTCAATATTATAAGACCAATAACTATAGATTAAATATCGAAAGGAGCAATGCTATGAAAAGCAATATTAAATGGCTAGCAGCAAGCACGGCGCTTGCAACGATGCTAGTTTCGTTTCATGCAACAGCATTCGCGGCGAATGAGCAGCCAGTAGAAATAAGAGAGACGGAGAACGTCGCTAAAGTTGCCAATGTCATCGAGAAAGAAAGCCAACCTTGGGGGCTGGCTTCTGCCCCTGACGGCAGCATCATTGTTGTAGGCACGGGCAGCAATCAGATTAGCAAATGGCAAAATGGGAAGCTTACTCCTGTTACGACAAAGACGGAAGCGGGCTATTTCGATGGGACGATTGCCAATTCAACGTTCAATCAACCGTCTTCTACTGTAGTGAACAGCAAGGGTGTCATTTATGTAAGTGACACCGACAACCACGTTGTGCGCAGAATTGTAAACGATCGAGTATACACGGCTGCGGGCAATGGCAAGCCAGGAAATAAAGACGGCAAATTTGGCGATGCGCAGTTTAACTCCCCAACGGGACTAGCAATAGACAGCAAAGACAATGTTTATGTAGCAGACTCCCTAAACCATGTCATTCGTGTCATTACTCCCGAAGGCGTAACATCTACCTTTGCTGGAATTGCTGGCGAAACAGGCGGGTACAAGGACGGAAGTGCAGCGCAAGCTTTGTTTAATGAACCGATGGGACTTGTGTTCGACGATAAGGGCGGCTTGTACGTAGCTGACAGCGGCAATCATCTTATTCGTTATATTTTTGATGGCAAGGTCAAGACGGCAGCTGGAAAACCGACAGCTGTCGATGCGCTTACCGGTTATATGGCAGGCGGCTATGGCAATGGCATAAGCGCTGAAGCGCGGTTTAATCGGCCGCGCGGGCTGGCATTTGCCGATGGGGTTTTGTTTGTTGCAGACAGCTTGAATAACCGAATTCGCGCTCTGCAAGCGGATGGAAAAGTCATTTCAATTGCAGGCCAAGGCGCGCCTGGCGATAAAGTTGGAGAGGTTGAACAAGCGCAGTTCAATCAACCGTCTTCCTTGCTGTATTTGAACGGAAAACTGTACGTAGCCGACACGTTAAACAATAGCGTTAAGGTGCTGGCGGTGAACCCTAAGGCTCTCAATCCTATTCGTACGAAAGAAGAATTGATTGCAGGTACGGAGCTGCTGCCGGCGAGCAAAGACATTCAAGTATGGCTGGATAACAAGCAAGTGAAATTCACTGCTTTGCAAAAGCCTTTTAAGAGCGGAGAAAAAACATATCTTCCTGTGAGAGCTGTCTTTGGTGCATGGGGAGCGAATATCAAGTGGAATGCTGCGGCCAAGGAAGTGCAGCTGACCAAAAACAACTGGAAGCTTTCACTAAAAGTAAACGCGAAGCATACGGTTATTGTTGAAAAAGGCACTTTATTCGTAGATGCACAATATTTAGCTGATGCCGCTTCATTTTTGTTTGCTTTTGATAGTGAATACAATGCTATTATTATGAGTAGTGAGTAATAAGTAGCAAAATTCCCTATCGCTGGAATGGAGGCTGTACAATGACTTTGGAAAACCGCTCGCAAAATAATGTAGACCGTTTCTCAGGCTTTCAAAACGATTACGACCAGCATCGTCCGAAAGCTCCTGCCGCAGTTGTAAATATTTTGACAAGCTATTTGGGAAGAGTGCCAAGCGTTGTGGCGGATGTTGGATGCGGAACGGGGCTGTCCTCCTTTATATGGCTCGGGCATGCGGAGCGAATTGTAGGTTTTGAGCCAAATGACGATATGAGAAGCAAAGCGCTGGCTCATTTGTCCAAGCTCCCGGAGGATCAATCCATTTCCTTCATCAAAGGGTATTCTGACCAGCTTAATTTAGATGCGGGCAGTGTTGATGTGGTAACCTGCTCGCAGTCATTTCATTGGATGGAGCCCGTCAGCACGCTCTCTGAATTTGCCCGCGTTCTGAAGCCGGAAGGTGTATTTGCCGCCTATGATTGCGATTGGCCTCCAACGCTGCACTGGGCTGTCGAATTAGAATATAAGCAGCTTATGGATCGTTCTGAGGAGATTATTGCTGCTCATATCCCAGAGAAGGATCAAGCGAGCAAACGAGATAAGGAACAGCATTTAACACAAATTCATAACAGCGGTCTCTTCCGTTTCTCCAAAGAAATCGTGTTCCATAACATGGAGCGCTGCGACGCAGAGCGTTATATGGGTCTGGCTATTAGCCAAGGCGGCATTCAGGCTGTCTTCAAGCTTGGCTCGAAGGCGCTGGAAGAGCAATTGCAGAGCTATCGCAGCAGTGTCGAGCGTTATTTTGCGGGAAGAACGCTTGATGTCATGTTCAGCTACCGCATGCGGATAGGTGTAAAATAGAGCAGCTTTAACGCTTAAATGGTGCTGAAGGCAGTCTTGTCGTGAGGACAAGGTTGTCTTCTTTTTTTATTGCTAAAATGACCGCAAAACGTATTTGCATGTATAATGCAGGTTAAGTGTGATTTATTGTAAGGAGGACTTAGCTTGTCACCTAGAAATGTAGAAAAAGATAAAATGATGCGTGAAAAAAAGATGCAGCATATTCTCGACTGTGCCCTGAAGGTTATGGCGATCAATGGTTTTCAATTAACGAGCATTCAAGATATAGCGAAAGAAGCAAAGGTTAGTGTGGGTAATGTCTATCACTACTATGCTTCCAAAGAAGAGATATTCAGCGAGGTGCTGCGCTCGGGGCAGACGAATTATGGGAAGTATGTAACCGATTTAGCGGCCATGGATATGGAACCGATCGCTAAGCTTAGGGTAATGCTTACCTCTTGGCTCTCATTGGAGACAAACTGGGCGTTTACGATTCTTATGCATACGGCAAGGTTATCGGGGTCTACTCCGCCAGACATTAAGAAGGCGATCACAGACCGTTTTACAGTAAACCTAGGCCCTGTTGCTGATATTATGAGTGACGGCATACGTAGGGGAATCATCATTGATGAAGATCCCTTGCAGCTTGCTTTTTATTTTGTAAGCCTTATTCAAGGCCTGACACTCCAGCGCCCGCCCGATTATGAGGTGAAGGTGGAGATGAATGTTGAGGCGATTATTCGATTATTTGAGATCAAAAAATAGCTTTTTTAGGCATGCGAAAAAAATGTTGACAAAGTTGAAATGATGCCGCAAAATAAGCAACATAACAAACCGAATGAACATTCAAATTGTAGATTGGTTTGACATAGGGGCGAATCGACCAGACCACTGGAGATTTAACGTTAGTTATTATACGCGTTAAGTCTTTTTATTTTACCATAATACCAAGTAATCGGGTATTAATAATGCAATATTGAATAGGAGGGGCAGCTTATGGCGGCGGAGATGCTCGTAGTACATGAACTTAATAAGACATTTGCAACACCCTCGGGAGATGTCATTGCGCTTGATCGCATTGGGCTTCAGGTGAAACAAGGGGAATTTATTACGATTATTGGACCGAGCGGCTGCGGCAAAAGCACATTGCTCAAAATTGTAGCGGGGCTCGATACCGGTTATGAAGGCACGGTTTTGTTGAATGGAAAACCGATTGAAGGACCGAGCATAGAAAAAGGATTTATTTTTCAAGAACCGAGGCTGTTCCCTTGGTTGACGGTAGAGAAAAATATAGCCGCAAATTTGTCGCTTCGCAAGCCGGAGGTTCGTAAACGAGTAGATGAGCTCATCGAGCTTGTAAGGCTGAAGGGCTTCGAACAGTCTTATCCTCGCGAGTTATCTGGAGGCATGGCGCAGCGTGTAGCTATTGCAAGAGCGCTGCTTCGCAGTCCTGATATATTGCTGCTGGATGAGCCGTTTGGCGCATTGGATGCTTTTACTCGGTCGCATATGCAAGAGGTGCTGCTTGATATTTGGCAGAGAAACAAAACGACGATGTTGTTTGTGACACATGATTTGGATGAGGCGGTATTTCTGGGCGAGCGAGTCGTCATTATGAATCCGCGTCCGGGTCATATTCGAAAAATATTGCCGATTGATTTGCTGTATCCTCGGAAACGAGCAGGCCATGCTTTTCAAGAGATGCGGCACAAGGTGCTGGGTGAGTTTGAGAAGGTTGAGGGGCCGGAAATCGATCAAGGCGCGGATATTTAATGAACTATTTTTCACCAAAAATATAGATCGTCGAGGAGAGAATGAAGATGAACAGATTACGCCTTCTTACGGCAGCAATTATTGTATTAGCGGTATTTATTAGCGGCTGCGCGGCTTCTGGCAACGGAAATTCAGACAAGAAAGAAACAGGCAACGCGGGCAACAAAGCAGCAAAAAGCTATGACGGAGTTACTGTAAAGATCGGGTATCAGGGCAGCGGCGGCTTAATGGGCAAAGCGATTGAGGAGAAATGGTTTGAAGATGAATTTGGCAAGCTTGGCGTGAAAGTGGAGTACGCGGAATTTCAGAGCGGCCCTCCAATGACAGAGGCAATTGCTTCTAACCGTCTTGATTTCGCTGGGCTTGGCAACATGCCGATCATTGCAGCACAAGCTGCGGACATTAAATTCACAGTCATTTCTCAGGCGCTCGAAGGCAAAAACAATGTCGCGATCATCGTGCCTAAAGATAGCCCGTTTCAAACGGTTGCTGACTTAAAAGGCAAGAAGGTAGCTGTTGCCAAGGGGAGCAACGCATTTAACTTCCTTTACCGCGGCCTTGAAGGTGCGGGGCTTAAAGCATCGGATTTGGAAATTATCCAACTGCAGCCGGATGAAGCGCAGCCTGCTTTTGAGACGGGGAAGGTTGACGCATGGGCGACATGGGAGCCGAACATTACGCTGAACACACTGCAGGATAAAGCGAAGGTGCTTGCGGACGGCGAACAGCTGGGCGTGCTTTCTCCTTCCTTCAACATTGTTAGAAAACAATTTGCTGATGACTATCCTGAGCTCGTTACCCTGTATCTGAAAGTATGGAACAAAGCGCTTGCTTGGGAAAATGATAATCGTGCCGAATCCACCGAGCGTTATGCGGCAGAGCGTAAAGTGCCTGCGGCATTAATTGAAGCGATCTTCAATCGCTCCAGGACAATTAATATCCCTGTATCGGACGAAATTATTGCAGAGCAGCAAAAGACGGCGGACTTCCAGTTCGACATTAAAGTCATTCGCAAGAAAATCGACGTGTCCACCGTATTTGATAACAAATTTATTGAAGATGCGTTGAAATAATACACTGAACAAGAGGAATGGGGCGTTTCTTATGGTTGGAGCTGGCTCAGAAAGCGCATTGCATAAGCCCATCAAAGTAATGAAGAGGCGGCCAAGGAGCCGTCTCTCTATTCAAACGGTTAATCTGCTGCTCAGTTTGCTGCTTCCAATCGGCTTATTAGCTATCTGGCAAATTGCTGGAATGATGGGGAAGCTTAATCCAACGCTGCTGCCAACACCAGGCTTAATTGTGGAGGAATTCGTTCATTTAACTTTATCTGGTGAGCTGGTTTATCATCTCGGTATTTCAGCTCGGCGTGCGCTGCTTGGATTTTTGCTGGGCGGAGGATTAGGTTTAGCTGCGGGATTATGGGTAGGATTCTCCTATAAGACGGAAAGGCTCATTGATCCTTCCTTGCAAATGCTTCGTACTTTGCCCCATTTGGCAGTAGCTCCGTTGTTTATTTTGTGGTTTGGCTTTGATGAGACATCTAAAGTGTTATTGATTGCAAAAGGTGCTTTTTTCCCGCTGTACGTCAATACCTTTCTTGGTATTCGTTCCGTAGATGGCAAACTGTTTGACGTTGCTCGGGTGCTGCAGTTCAGCCGCTGGCAAATGATTGCGAAGCTTGTTCTTCCGGCATCGCTTCCTAATATCTTTCTCGGCGTGCGACTTTCTATCGGTGTGGCATGGCTTGGGCTTGTTGTAGCGGAAATGATGGGTTCGAGCTCAGGAATTGGTTTTCTGATTAATGATGCGCGTTATCTCATGATTACTTCGGTTGTATTTGTAGGCATTATTATTTTTGCCGCAGTCGGTAAGCTGACGGATTCGCTTGTTAAGCTGCTTGAGAAGAGGCTGCTAAATTGGCAGGACAGCTACAAAGGAGGCAGCAAGTAATGAGCGAACGAACCGCTTCGCGTGAAATGGGCGCAAAGGCAGCTGGCCGGGACTGGTTAAGCGTTATTCCAAAGCCGCTTCATGGCTGGATTGTTCCGGCTTTAATTGTAATTGTCTGGCAGGCGGTCAGCGGGCTTGGTTTGTTGTCTGAAACACTGCTGCCGGCCCCGTCAAATATTGTGAAGAGCTTTGTGTCATTGTGTGAATCGGGAGAGATGGGGAAGCATCTCGGTATTAGCATGTACCGCGCTGGTTTTGGGTTTCTTCTTGGCGGAGCGCTCGGGCTGCTGCTTGGTTTATCGGCGGGTCTTGGCAAAGTGATGGAGAGGACGCTTGATCCTTCGCTGCAAATGCTGAGAACGGTGCCGCTGCTTTCCGTTATTCCGTTGTTTATTTTGTGGTTCGGGATCGGAGAGTTTTCGAAGGTGCTGCTTATTGGGCTTGGCGCTTTTTTCCCGGTTTATGTGAACACATTTCTTGGTATTCGAAATACGGATGTGAAGCTGTATGAGGTTTCGCGTATTTTCCAATATACGAAGCTTCAGCAGGTAACAAAGCTTATTATACCAACGGCCTTGCCGAATATTTTATTGGGCGTACGGCTATCGCTTGGCGCTTCATGGCTGCTGCTTGTCGTTGCAGAAATGATGGGGACGAGTGCAGGTATCGGTTATATGATTCAGGATGCAAGAGCATACTCGCAAACGGAAATTGTTTTTGTAGGCATAATTTTGTTCGCTGTATTTGGCAAGTTGTCGGATTCGGCCATTCGGCTGCTGGAAACCAAATGGCTTCGCTGGCGAGATACGTATAAAGGATGACAAAATGAATCGTTTAGAGAGGCGGTTAACGGATTATGGGGAAACGGCAGGAGCAGCTCCATCTCGGAGCATTTATTTATTATACAGGGCATCATCATGCAGGCTGGCGTCATCCGGAGTCGGGTGTTGAAGGAATGTTTGATGTGAAGTTTTATCAGAAGCTTGCGCAAACCGCGGAGCGCGGCAAGTTCGACATGCTCTTCTTCGCAGATCTGCTGTATGCCACTAATGTGGGGCAAGCGGTAGCGGGCATGCTGGAGCCTCTTACGCTATTGTCCGCCTTATCGGCTGTTACGGAGAAAATCGGGCTGACTGCAACCGTCTCAACCACATACAACACCCCCTTTAATGTCGCACGAAAGTTTTCTTCGCTTGATCATATTAGCGGCGGGCGGGCAGGGTGGAATATTGTAACCTCGCAGCTTGATCTGGAAGCTCACAATTACGGGCAGCCAAAACATCCCGAGCACGGCCTGCGTTACAAGATGGCTCGTGAATTTGTGGATGCCACAACCCGATTGTGGGATAGCTGGGAGGATGGCGCGCTTGTGCTTGACCGGGTGTCGGGTCAGTTTGCCGATGAGTCTAAAGTAAGGCCGGTTGATTACAGCGGTGAATGGTACTCCACGAAAGGGCCGCTGAATGTGCCGAGATCTCCTCAAGGTTATCCGGTGCTAATTCAGGCAGGCTCATCAGGTCCAGGTCAAGACTTTGCGGCCAGCATTGGCGAAGTTATATTTACGGCGCAGCAATCGCTGGAAGCGGCAAAAATCTTTTATGAGAGTGTGAACAGCAAGCTTGGAGATTATGGCAGGGAACGCGGCAGTCTAAAAATCATGCCAGGCCTCTCCCCGATTCTTGGTGCGACGGAAGAGGAAGCGAAGCAGCGTTATCAAGAGCTGCAGGAGCTCATTCCTGCCGCCCATATTGTCGGCTTCTTATCCGGATTCCTCGGCGTAGATTTAAGCAGCTATTCGCTTGATGATCAGCTGCCGGATATTCCTGATCCTGTTGAAGCATCCAACGGCATGAAGAGCCGTGTTCAGCTTATTATGGATATGGCGCGCAAAGATAAGCTGTCGATGCGAGAGCTTGGAAGCAGGATGCTTGGAGCGAGGGGACATTTGCAGTTTGTTGGTACGCCCGAACAGCTGGCTGACCTTATCGAGCTGTGGTTTGAGGACTATGGCTGCGATGGCTTCAATATCATGGCTCCTGTTCTTCCTGGAGGGCTCGACGATTTTGTTCATTATGTCGTGCCGATTTTGCAGCAGCGCGGACTGTTTCGTGAAGATTACACGGGAGATACCCTTCGTGACCATCTTGGACTTGAACGTCCAAGCGAAGGGCATTTCCGCAAAAAACGTCCTGTGGTACAAGAACAAGCGTAACAAGAGCTGAGCGGCAATAGTGAAAAAAACGCAAAGAAGCAAGCAGCTGGCGCCATGATTAGGCGACGGCTGCTTGCTTCTTTGCCGTTGTTGCAGGGAAGGGGGACTAAGGTTTTGTGAATATTCCGCTCTTTAATAAACACCATCGATTATAAGTAAAATATTTCATGGCAAACCTCCACCTTAAAAATAAGTGATAACGGTTCCAAGACAGCAGCCTCTATTTTATGAAAAATGAATAGGTGACATAGCCGATAGCGATAGCTACCAAACCAAATGCTGCCGTGGAGGAAAGGATACGGAAAAATATTTCCCACTTATCTCTTTTTGTGTTTCGAATGTCCTTATCCTCATTCCCCTGCGTCTCATGATGCTTTAGATTATCTTGACGAGGCTTAATGATGGGATCACCCGCTTTCTTTATTCCTTCTCTTTGCTTTGCTTATAAACGACAAGTATAGTGCTGCGCTGATAAGTGTTGCCTGAAGTGGCTGTTTTGATCATGGAGCCGTAGCAAATATTAATGACTTGATCGTCGCTCAGTTCTGCCAAAAACTCATTTGCTCTTTTTTCAGCAAAAACAGAATCCGTATCAATAAATTCTTTTACTTGAATCATATTCGTTGTGTCCTCCCTTACCAAATAAATATGCAGATAGGCACCCCGCGTCGATAGCAGAATGCCTTCTGACGTCCACCATAGCATTGCGTACTATAAGTGTCAACAGGGAGATTTAATGATCCATTTTAGACGAAGAAAATAGGGGCAGCTTCGCTAAAATAACGAAGCTGCCCCTATTCGGCTGCATGGGCTGTTTAGCTTTTTTTCCAGACGCCGCCATTTAAATATCTGCTTGCCGCTCTTCAGCGTGACCTTGCTCCAGCGTGTGTTGGATTGTTCGAATAGCTCTTTGTAAGAAACTGATTTATAGAATCCTTTTTTATACTGAGCATTAATCTAGTAATCTCGTTAATTCATGTAAATAAAACTAACATATGTTTTCTTCGATTTAGTAAGGATATGAGCACAAATGAGTGAAAAGTAGAGTTAAACTTCGATGGTTACGCTTTTTTGTCTACTTTAATGATTTGTTAACTTATATAACATGAAATAGACTGATGTAGAAGAAAGAGAGAATTATATCGCATAGGAGGAGTTAAACATGACACAAGTTGTAAAGAGCGAGATAGCGAAAAAGATTTTAATTCCACTGCTTGTACTTTCATTGCTTGCAGCGATGGTAGGGGTACTGACAAAAACGGATTTTGTACGCGCGGAGGAAGCGCCGCAGCTGCCGACATTTGATATTCCGGCCCTATCCGCTGAACATCAAGCTTCAAGTCTTCCTAATGTTATTGTTGTTGCAACAGGAGGAACGATTGCGGGTAAGGCAAGCAATAATGATCCTACTAACTTCCAGAGCTATGCGGCTGGTACTTATAAAATGGCAGATATGGTTGCTCAACTGCCTGGGAAAAATAAAATAGCTGATGTTTCTACCTATCAATTCGGCAACAAGGGTTCGAGCGGCTATAGTATTAGAGATCTTTATGATCTATCGCTTGCGGTAGACGAAGCTCTTAAGACTTATGATAGTGCAGTTGTAACGACGGGTACGGATACGATGGAAGAAATCGCGTATTTCCTCGATCTAACCGTTCGCAGTGAAAAGCCTGTTGTTGTTACAGGCTCTATGCGTCCATGGGATGTTATTGGAACGGACGCGCCTGCCAATCTCTATCAAGCTATTAAACTAGCTGGCAGCGGTAAAACAAAATGGTTTGGCACAGTGGTCATGTTGAATGATGTCATTTATGCGGCGCGTGAAGTTACGAAGTCAAATTCTCACCGTACCGATACTTTTGATGCTCCGATGTTTGGTGCGCTAGGTTATGTGGATGACCCGGCTGTTCGTATTTATCGTGCTCCTGCTAGAGCGGCAAAAGCAGGAACGCCGGCATGGGCTTCACCATTCGATTTGAAAACCATCTCCAAAGATAGTCTTCCGATAGTAGAAATCGTATACAGCTATCAAGAAGCAGGCGGCGGCGCTATTCGCGGCTTGGTGGAAGATGGCGCGAAGGGAATTGTAACCGCTGGAACAGGTGCTGGCGGCATTTCGTCGAAGCTAAGTGCTGCGCGTTCCGCGGCCATTAAGGATAAAGGTGTCGTATTTGTATCGACAACAAGAACAGGCTCAGGCTCTATCTATGATAGCGGCAGCGGAAGTGTTATTGGCGGAGACAACTTGAACGCGGCGCATGCTCGTATGATGTTGTTGCTGTCCCTAGCATTTACAAACGATGTAAACAAGATTAGAAGCTGGTTCACGACTTTTGGTACACAGGATGTAGAAATTTCAGTTGATGAGAATACGGTACTAAGCACGACAGTAGAAGAGCCAATCGAAGAGCCTGTTGTGACGGAACCGGTCGTTGTTGTTCCTACACCGGAAGCAGAAGTTCCAGCTGTTACAGAAACAACGCCTGAAACAGCGCCAGTGACGCCATAATTAGGGGGAGGAGTACGGTTATGACCATAAGAAGTGAATCAACTACAACAAAGAAAGTTTTCATTCCCCTCCTCATTGTGGCTCTCCTCAGTACGATACTGACTGGCTATGCCAGCTCAGTTCGTGCCGAGACCGCAGCACCTCAGCTGCCTACCTTTGATATCCCGGCATTATCCGAGGAGCATAAAGCTTCTCCATTGCCAAATGTCATTGTAGTGGCGACTGGCGGGACGATTGCTGGTAAAGCGAGCAATAATGATCCTACTAATTTCCAAAGCTATGCTGCAGGAACGTATAAAATGGCGGATATGGTAGCTCAGCTGCCTGGGAAAAATAAAATAGCGGATGTCTCTACTTATCAATTCGGCAACAAGGGCTCGAGCGGCTACAGTATGAAGGACCTGTATGATCTCTCCCTTGCGGTGGATGCTGCGCTTGAAATTTATGATAGTGCAGTTGTTACGACAGGTACGGACACGATGGAGGAAATTGCTTATTTTCTCGATCTAACTGTTCAAAGCGAGAAGCCGGTAGTTGTCACCGGTTCAATGCGGCCCTGGGATGTCATTGGAACGGATGCTCCAGCCAACCTGTATCAAGCGATTAAAGTGGCGGGGAGCGGCAAAACAAAGTGGTTTGGCACGGTCGTTATGCTAAACGATGTCATTCATGCGGCACGCGAAGTAACAAAGAGCAATTCGCACCGGACGGATACGTTTGAGACACCGATGTTCGGCGTGCTTGGTTACGTTGATGATGCAGCGGTACGCATGTATCGTCTGAATGCTAGAGCGCTCAAAGCTGGACAAGCGGATTGGAAAACGCCGTTTGCATTGAAAAATATTTCGAAGGACAATTTGCCTATCGTTGAAATCGTTTATAGCTACCAAGAAGCCGGCGGCGGTGCCATTCGTGCTTTAGTAGCTGATGGAGCCAAAGGGATTGTAACAGCCGGCACTGGGGCGGCTGGCATTTCGTCGAAGATGAGCGCGGCGCGGTCCGCAGCAATTAAGGATCATGGCGTTACATTCGTATCGACGACCAGAACAGGTTCTGGAACGATTACTGGCGGCGGAAACGGCATTATTGCCGGAGATAATTTAAACCCGCAGCATGCACGCATCATGCTTATGCTTTCGCTGGCATTCTCGAATGATTTTGCTACAGTGAAGAACTGGTTTGAAACGGTAGGGACACAAGATATTAAGGTTGATGTGCCTGAAACGCCTGTAACGCCTACACCTACACCGACTCCAACTCCTCCAGTAGAAGGCGGTACAGGTGGTTCGGGTGGCAATGTACCAAATAAAGGACAGGTTTCGATTGGTGCAGGCAGCGCAGGTACGCTTGGCTTGGATGATAGCGTTACTGTATCTATTCCAGCAGGTGCGACGAAGGAGCAAATGCTGCTTTCTATTGAGAAACTGACTGAAACGGGCGGCATTGTTGAGCCATCGAGCAAGCGAGTATCTTCTATTTTTGAAATACTCAAGTCGATACCAGCTGATTTCTTCGTTCCAGTCACGCTGACCTTTAAGTTTGATACCGCTTTGATCAAGAGTGGTCAGACGGCGTCCGTATTCTATTACGATGAAGTGAAGAAGCAATGGGTAGAGATGGGTGGTACGGTAAAGGATAACTTTATTACTGTACAATCTGATCATTTTACTAAGTTTGCTGTATTCGCTGTAGACAAGAAAGCTGAAGAAGTGCCTTCTTTTACAGATATATCAAAGCACTGGGCAGAGGCCGCTATTAAAGAGGCGGTCGCATCTGGAATTGTGAAGGGATATGAAGACGGTACTTTTAAACCGAATAAAACCGTAACGCGTGCGGAATTTTCCGTTATGCTGATGGTTGCGTTGAAAGCGGATGGTGCAGGCTCGGCGCTTGCCTTTGCTGATAATGATAAAATCGCGGCTTGGGCAAAGGAAGCTGTTGCACAAGCGGTCAAAGCGGACATTATTAGCGGCTATCCAGATGGGACCTTCCGTCCGGGCGCAAACATTTTGCGTATGGAAATGGTGTCAATGATTGCAAGCGGTGCTGGATTAACGTTAGATCCGGATGCGACAACGAGCTTTGCTGATAACAAGGATATCCCGGTATGGGCGAAGGGTGCGGTTAAAGCAGTTAGCGATAAAGGCATCATTCAGGGCCGTACGGGCAATATCTTTGCGCCAAAGGCTACAGCAACGCGGGCAGACGCGATTACGGTTATTATGAATATGCTTAAAAACAAATAATGGCTTAACAGAAAAAGAGCGGTTTTTAAAGGTTGATTAGAACCTTTAAGAACCGCTTTTTTTACGCCATATCCTAATACACGCCATGCGGCTCTTTCTATCACCCGACGGAGATGATGATTGGGGATCAGGCCAAAGAATCAGGTTAGTGACGAGGCAAAGTAATATAAAAGCTACTCTTTGGAGACGTGGCTGCCCCAAACGGCAGCTCCTTCTTTGGATAGTGCGCTGAATGTCATCACATAGCTGAGTGTGCCTTCATTCCACTGACGGAGTAAAACGCCGTGATACAGCGAACCATCAATTGTAAGATCGATAGTAGCAGCGCCAGTGGTTCTCCATGAGCCGCTTACGCTTCCAGAGATCGTGCCGTCTTTGTTGAGAGAAAGCAGTGCTGCTGGTTTCACATCAGCTGTAATGTCTTTGCCATGGTTCACGTATTTGTATTCGCCGATGATTTGCTCGGTTTTTACGCTCTCTGCGGTTTCGCCTGCATAACGATGAGGCGCGACGACAGGCCAGCCTTCCGTGTTCATAAGCATTTGATGAACTCTTATCTCGTGGCTTTCTCCGCGAGATGGAAAACGAGTGTGGAAAATAATAAATATTTTACCCGTGTCAGGATCGGTGTAAGTGGAGTTATGACCAGGTGAAGTGTAACCCGTCCCAATATTAGCAATTTCTCCGTCGACATTGTCCATTCGGAAGTTTCCCATGAGCTTCACTCCATAAGGCGCAATAGAAGCATCATCAAACAGCGTGCCGAAGGCGCCAAATGCGTCAATCATTTCCTTGCCCTCTGAATCGAGGAACGGGCCGTCGGGATTTTTTGAGCGTGCCACACGAATGTTGTATCCGCCTGTGGAGTCTAGTCCGCCATAGGAAAGGTATAAATAGTAATAGTCCGTTTCTTTGTTGTACATCATATAAGGCGCCTCGATGCGGCTGTGGTTGTTGCCGAGCAGTCGTTTGCCGTAGCCTTGATCGGGATAGGGCAGACCTGTTTTTGGATTCATTTTCATAATAAAGATACCGCCGGAGTATGAGCCATAAACCATCCACAGAATGCCGTCTTTATCATAAAACAAATTTGGATCGACTACGTTTGGATGCACTGCCGCGTCATACAACGTTCCATCCTCGCTCAAATCATTCCACATGCCCGATTTGAGAATTGTGCCCTTATTTTTATAAGGCCCTTCAACCTGATCGGCAACCGCGTAACCAAGCACCGACCGAGGCGAGTCGCCCTTGCACATGCTGTAATACATATAAAATTTGCCGTCCGGCAATTGGATGACATCGCCTGCCCAGAACGTATCAGTCTCGGCCCAAGCTAGCTCCTCGCTCATTTCTGTCAGTACATCCGGTATGATGGGATTCCCTTCATAGACACTGGAGTTCAACTGCTCCCAGGCCATGAGATCCTTCGACTTCGCCGCAGCGAGATGCGAGCCGAAAATATAGAAGGTGTCACGAACTTTAATAATCGACGGATCATGAACGGAGGCGTTAGTGAATAGAGGCTCCTCCACTGTAATCGCTTCCGTTTTTGGTTGGTTTGAAGGATCATTAGCTGCGGATGGCTGATTGCTCTCTGCTGGTGGAGCTGCATTTCTGGCGTTATTTCCACTGCAAGCGCTCATAAATGTCATCATGCATACCGTTAACAAAATGATGGTTTGTTTTCTCAAGCAGAAATCCTCCTAGGTTAACGTTAAGTAGTTACTAAAAATATTAATTGATTAATAAATGTATTATACCCTAGGAGATAAAAAAAGAGAAGGGCTCAGCCCTTCTCTTATTTCGTCTTAACTGGTTCTTCGAACGTCATGCCGAGCGTGTCTACAGTTACTTTTTTCATCGAAATTGGCGTTTCCGGCTTATCGCCCGGGCCAACCTTCTGATTGGCAACCTCATCGACCGCCTCGATGCCTTCGGTTACTTTTCCGAAAGCTGCGTATTCATTATCGAGTGAAGATGCATCAGCATGCATGATGAAAAATTGCGAGCCTCCAGAATCTGGATCATTCGTACGAGCCATGGAGATAACACCGCGAGTATGCTTCAGCTYGTTCTCGAAACCATTGCTGTTAAATTCGCCTGGAATGCTGTATCCTGGACCGCCGGTGCCAGTACCTTCTGGATCTCCGCCTTGAATCATAAACCCTGGAATCACGCGGTGAAAAATAACGCCATCATAGAAGCCTTTATTAATAAGAGAAATAAAGTTGTTTACGGTATTAGGTGCAACCTCTGGGTAAAGCTCAAGCTTAATGATTTTGTCATTGCTAAGTTCAATCGTTACAACAGGATGCTTGTCCGAGCCGAGAAGCTCAGGGCCTTCCTCAGCAGGTGCTTCAGTAGGGGGAGTTGTGCTTGTGTTGCCACTGCCTGATCCTGTTTTCTCATTACTCCCGTTTGCGCCGCAGCCTGATGCTACAATGAGCAGAGTTAGTGCGAGAAGAAGCATGATCCCAAGACGTTTGTTCTTAAACAGCATTTCAATATCCTCCTTAAATTTGCGAATGCAAATGACCTTGAGACGATCAGGTTTGCGCAGCATTCACCTTTTATATCCAACTTGTATAATATCATATTGCGTGATTTAAATGCGAATTCATCGTTATATCATTGTGTTGATTGTCTCTAATAAGTTAAGGTCTTGCGCGACAAGCGCTGATTCGCTATAATCACATTAATTCAGTCGAAGGGATTGGGTCTTATGTACACATTCCAATTGAATCAGCTTCATCATTTCACCAAGCGTTAGCACCCCTGATCAACATTCAGGGTGGGCTAGCGCTTCTCGCGTTGGCCTCCCTGCAGCATACGATGCGCGCAGGACCAAGAGGTCCTGCGCGTTTTTTTTATTCCAATAACGTAGTGAGAGGAATGATCGTGATGCAAAATGTAAAGGGAACCTATGATTATTACGGCAGGGAGCAAGCGCTTAGAAGAATGATTCAGGAGACTCTGCGGGAAAAGTTTGAGCTGTATGACTTTGATGAGATGGTGTCTACCGAGCTGACTGATCTTGCTTTCTTGACATCCAAATATGCAGGCGGCGATGAGATTGTTAAGGAAATGTACCAGCTTACAGATCAGCGAAAACGACGATTAGGCTTGCGCTATGATTTGACGATCCCTTTTGCCAAGGTGATGGCATTAAATCCAAGTATTGAATTGCCTTTCAAGCGATATGAAATGGGGAAGGTATTCCGCGATGGTCCCGTTAAACGCGGGCGGCTGCGAGAATTTTTGCAATGTGATGTGGATGTTGTTGGGGTGAAGGGGCCGGAAGCTGAGGTGGAATTGATGCAGCTGGCTGTCGATGTGTTTCGCACCCTAGAGCTGGATATCCAATTGAAATGGAATAATAGGCGGTTTCTTGGCGAAATGCTTGCAGCAATTGGCGTCCAGGGAGAGGATTCGTTGTCGGTTATGCTGACTTTGGATAAGCTCGCAAAAATCGGAATAGACAGTGTGAAGGCGGAGCTTGCTGAGAAGGGTTTGGCTGACGGGGTCATCGCTGCGATTTTAGAATTGATTGAGCTGGAGGATCCTACGCTAGGGACGTTGATAGATAAATATGACCTGCAATATAGTGCTGGGGCGCAGGAGGTAATCGAGGTTCGTGATATTTTGCGCAAGCTTGGATTAGAGTCTGTTTGTGTGTTTGACCCTTTTCTCTCACGCGGGTTGTCTTTCTACACAGGTACGGTTTATGAAATATTTGATGCTTCGAACGGCTTCGCATCGAGCCTTGGCGGCGGCGGTCGGTATGATGCCATTATTGGACAGCTTATAGGCAGGGATGATGCTGAGTATGCAGCGGTCGGCTTGTCGTTTGGGATGGAGTCAATTATGGCTTTGCTTGAAGAGCGTTGTGCAGCTGCAGCGAAGGCGTCGGTTAACGTGGTGCTCATTCCCGTAAGCGTAACGGCGGCAGAACTGCTGCAAACCGCAGCGGATTTGCGTGCGAGCGGCATTCGAGTGAAGCTCGATTCTAGCGGACGAAAGCTGAAAAATATACTTGCATCGGTAGCGAACAGCGGCATACGTTACGCTCTTCTGGTCGGAGAGGCGGAATGGGAGGCGGGCTTAGTGCGCTTGAAGGATATGGAGGAGCGGGTCGAGAGGGAAATGAGTGTCGATGAAGCCATTTATATTTTAGAAAAGGTAAGTGGATAAGGATCGATAAGTTAAAAATTTTTATATTGGAGCAGCCAAGTTGTACTCGTCGTCTTCTTTAGCTTGGCTGCCCGTCATGAGACATTACGAGAGCTAGAGGATTAGTCGTTATAGGAAAGGGAATAGGAAGCTGATCAGCTTGCGTCGTTTGGTGCGATCCTTTGCTGGAAGCGATGCGGCGGCGATATGCTGCTTGGGGTATTGCAGAGCGTCCATGCTTGCGGTTAGCTGAGTCAGAACGAGCCTAAGCTCATCGAGCTCCTGCCGGTGGCTCAGCAGCTGGTAAGTGACGACTTCATCCGCTTTCTGGGATAGGGAAGCTTCCAAACGGCTCAGTCGATGGAGCAGTTCCTCGTGATCCTCGTATACAGGTGCGGATGCCTGCAGATCTTGCGGAACGGGAGAAAGATTGATGTCTTGCAGGCTGATCCCTTCCTCCAATTCTTGCTTAATCAGCTGCAGGTTATGAAGAGCCGTCTCATCAAAAGAATAGTGACCGAGCGTATCCTTGCCGAAAGAAGAGGGGAACTGGGATATCCAACGTCTGACTGTTGTTTCACTAACAGCAAGAAGCTGAGCGGCTTCTTTGGTTTTTAACAACGCCATTGTCATCACCTCGCTTATTAATTACTAGAGTTATTCGTGCTGAAAACATGCTCTCCTGCACGGCTGACAAAGGTAGTGGTTAATCGCTAAAAGAAGTGATCATCCGATTGTTTTTTCATGCTCGCAGCAGTAATGCGAATATTGCGGCAATTAAAAAAGAAGCTTTCTTATCCACGCTCTGAGTGGGGAAGAAGGCTTCTTTATTTGCGGGATATATTAACTGAAGCGGTTAAGACCTAAACAGAGCTTTACAGCAGCTTCTGTACATATCGTTCGATTTTCTCAGGCGTATCCTTTGATCCAAAGCGCTTTAATACCTTGCCGTTCTGGTCGACAAGAAATTTGGTGAAATTCCATTTGATCGACCTTGTGCCGAGGAAGCCGCGCGCTTCATTCGTCAAGTGTTGGAATAAAGGGTGCGCAGTGCTGCCGTTTACATCCACTTTGGAGAATAAAGGGAACGATACTCCGAAATTGATTTCGCATGCTTCTGCAACCTTGCTGTCATCGCTAAGCTCTTGATTGGCGAATTGCGAGGAGGGRAAGCCTAGTACGGAAAAGCCTTGTTTATTATAGGTGTCATGAAGTTTTTGAAGTCCTTTGAACTGCGGGGCGAAGCCGCATTTGGTAGCTGTATTCACGATGAGCATGACCTTGCCTTTATAAGGGGCTAGAGTCTGATTTTCGCCTCTAATGGTCTTTACTTCAATATTGTACAAGGACATAGGAACAACCTCCATCAACCGATTTTATATTTTTTATAATTTAATTGTACTCAATCTATATAGGGGTGTCAAATGAAATAAATAGAGGTGAGTTAGCTTGTGGCCAGAAGCTGTTTTTATTGGTCTGTAAATGAATAAGAGGCCGCCCCTATTTGCTAGGGACAGCCTCTGGCTTGCTTTTAATAAAGAACTTTATATGCACCCGACTGAAGTAGCAGGGCTCCTGCTGCGGCTTCGTTATCGGTGTCAGCCACTAGCAAGTAGTAGCCTCGATCGATAGCTTCTTTGCACGGTTCGATGAATTTGTCTTCTATGCCAATATCATGGAGCACGTCTTTAGTATCAGGCTCGTTATCAAGCTTCACAGCGCCTGCGGCTATGCCGGTAGGGCCGCCGCTTATGCCAGTGCTTCCAGCGGTATAACCTGAACCTGCTGCAAATGGAGCGGCGCTAAGCGGAGTGATTGTTCCGGATTGGTTCACCTCTTGCGCTTCTCGAATTTCATAAACTTCCTCAATAGGGATGCTTGAATCGGAAACAAGAAGCGGAGCCGATTCCTTGTTCTTCAGAACGATTCTAAGATTATGTCTATTTGTTCTCGCTGCTTGAAACCGTTTGATCGCTTCCAAGACACCTTCTTCTTTGTCAAATACTCCAATGGCTTTCGTCATAGGGGAGTTCTCCTCTCGTATCTAAGCTAGAATGAGGTTACATGTACTTATATACCCTGCATTCCTTGCTTTGAATCGAGAGGCTGGATTAGCGAGCTGCAAGTGCTGAAGCTTCGCTAATTTCGTTAATTTCATCTATTGTCAGCTTAAAACGCATAGCTTTCACGTTTTGCTCGGCGTGGTGAATTTTTGATGCTCCGGGAATCGCGAATACGGTATCTCCATGAGCATGGATGAGCCAATTTAACGCGATTTGTGTTGCAGTAGCCTCATAACGAGCAGCTACCTGCTCAAGCGAATCAATAAGCGGCTTAGAGCGTTTTAGGCCGTTTGCTTGAAAAGCGGAGCTCCATTTGCGCGGGCCGCTAATGGCTTTGATCAGAGAAGGATCATGATGAAACTTCCCGCTTAATATACCCTGTTCAAGCGGAGAATAAGCAATGATTGCACAACCGAGTTCTTGCGCCGTCTCGAGAATGCCATTTTTCTCGATGCGGCGGTCAAGCAGGCTGTATTTTACTTGATTGGAGGCGAGCTGCAAGCCATGCTCCCGTAGAACGCGATCGGCCTCGCGCATTTGTTTAGCGGAGAAATTGCTTACACCTATATTTTTGATTTTTCCGGCAGCGGCCAGCTTCGCCATTTCCTTCATCTCACTGCTGACTGAAGAGAAGGAGAAAGGCTGGTGCACCTGATAGAGGTCGATTGTACGCCCCTCAAGCTGTTTAATTCTCACATCAATTGTACGGCCAATGTTGCTGGCGGTACGCATTGCCGGCCACCACTTGGTCGCAATATAGACCTTATCCTCTGCTGGCAGGGCTTCGTGCAAAGCGCTGGCGAGCAGCTGCTCGGATTGGCCGTTTCCATAAATTTCAGCGGTGTCAAACCAGTTAATGCCGCCTTCGTAGCTTGTTTTTACGATATCATTAATGATTTCACCCTTCAGAGCGGGCCAAAACTTTCCGACGAGCCCTTTGCCATTGCTGAATTGCCAGCAGCCAAGGCCAAGCGGAGATAACTGCAAACTCGTTTGGCCAAATCGCCTAACCGTAGATAATGTCATGGCTTGCTCCCTTCAGAACATCAGAATAAGTAATGGGCAGCTGTCTTTTTCCGTTATGCTCTAGCTGATCCTTGCTGTATTCGGTCTAGGAACTGATGCATTTGTTCCAGCAATGCAGCACCTTCTTCAGGTGTACCGTCAAGCTTGCATGCGAGCTGATGAGGAATGTCGACGGCTTGTTCCTTTAACGCTCGGCCTTGCTCTGTGAGTTCCACGAGTACGCTGCGTTCATCGTTGCGGTCACGCGTACGCGTAATATGTCCTGCAGCCTCCAGCTTCTTAAGAAGCGGGGTCAACGTGCCTGAGTCCAGATAAAGCTTATTGCCAAGCGCGGTTACCGTGACATGGTCCTGCTCCCATAGGGCGAGCATTGTAACGTATTGCGTGTAGGTAAGGTCGATCTTCTCGAGCATTGGGCGATAAAGCTTAGTAATCTCGCGAGAGCAGGCATAGAAAGCGAAGCATATTTGATTGTCCAGTTTTAAAATTTCGTTGCTGTCCATGTTGTTGTCCTCCGTGGGAAGGTGAATTTGTTTGTTTAAAAGGCAATGAGCTAATGTTCTAAGTTTAACAAAATTAAATTGTGATAAATATAATATAGAGGAATGGACAATACACTGTCAATGCGCACAGCGGCTTCTTATATTGTAGAGGGAGGATGAAGTGTGCTATAGTTACAGCGTTTATTTAATGAAGGAGTGAGAACGATGTCGCATACTGCTAATGAGGTTGCAGAATGGATGCTGAACGAATTGAAGGAAAAAGGGATTTTGCATCAAAGCGCCGCAGTTGAGCATATAAAAAGCCATTTTGGCGAATCGTTTATATATGTGAATGAGCACGGCAACGCTTCAATCGACAAAGAAGTGAAAAAAATGTTCCGTAAGCTCCATAAGGGAAAGGCAGCTTGGGAGAGAGACGGGTTCTTCTGGGGCTGGAGCTAAACCGCATATTATTGTAGTGGGAAGCTGGGCGTTAAAGCCAAAACGTCCATTTCTCATGAACAACTTGACAAAGGTAACTGTAATTATTAAACTTACAGTATGGAAGTCACCAAAAGGACGTAGCTTAATCATAAAAGAAACGTCTACTTTTTTAAAGCAAGTGTACCAAAAAAAGTTACAGTTAACGGGGTATTCTTACTATTAGGGATAGGTGGTGTTTGGAGATGAAATTCAACATAAGCGATTGGGTACAAGGTAAAACAAAAGATGGCGAGCTCATTCATGGTTTTGTCGAAACCATCGATATTTTGCAAGGATTTGTAACCGTGAGCGTTGTAAAGTCGGATAACGTAGAGGTTATAGGGAAAACTGTAGCCGTTCGTTCATCATGGCTCAAAAACGTATCCGAAATTACTATAAATGATGCGCAGGTTTTTCAAAATGCAATTGACTTAGCTTTAGATACATGGGACGAGGCTTGGTTTATGGAGCTGACCAATGCGAAGAAAGCTAGCGAAGAAGCAGCTGAGGCTGGAGAGCGTTCGAAGGTATATTCATTTCCAGTCAATCGACTTGGTCAATCTGCTTAATCAGAGCAGGCTTGCCTCACATCACATCATAGCACTAACGAAAAAAAGGATGATGCCGTGCGTAACGCTGGTGTCATCCTTTTTTTTTGTATACCCGAGAAGCGGCATATAGCCATTTTGCCGCTGGGAGCATTACTTAAGCTGTAATCCGATTCCAAGCGCTTGCGCTCGCTGGACGAAATAATCGGCTATCGCCATATCAAACACGGCCATGCCCATCGGACAAAATAATATAGGCTCCGAATCGGAGATGCTGGCAAGCGCTCCGCGGCAAATCACATCGGTTAGGGAGCTGGTTTGTGCTTCTGTTAAGCCGCTCTCAAGATGCAGCAGCTCAATGTCAGTGTTTTCGCGGCAAACCTCATTCCAATCGTCGACGATAATCGCGTTAATGCCGCTTATAGCTGCTGCTGTATAATCCCGTAAAGAAACATCGAGCAGAAGAGTGCCTTCAGCGGGAGGAGTGTCGATATAACGCTGAGAGCTTACTGTGCAATTAATAATGAGATTGCACTCGTTATATAACTGCTGCCAGCTGCTGGCGAGACGCGTACGATGGCGCAGTGCAGCGTCCACAGCAGAGAGGTCAGTGTTATCCAGCTCGCATCCGCGTATATCATACACCTGTATATCCTCTAAATGCTCCCTGAATAAGCGGCAGCACATAACATAATGAAGGCGGCCTACAGGCCCGAAGCCGATGATTCCAACCTTTAAGCGTTTTGATGCGGTACGTGTTTTTAGATAATGACGGATGAATAAACCGCTGACTGCAGCTGTCCGGGCAGCGCTCGGCAGCGGGGTGCCCAGCATGGCGTAAGGAATGCCTGTTTCTGCGTTGTTGAGCAGTGTGACGCTGTGTGCCCTTGGCAAACCGGCGTCGATATTGCCTGGGAAGCTGGCGATCCACTTCATGCCGGCAGTCTTTACCGATCCGCCGATGTAAGCCGGCATAGCTATGATACGATTAGCTGGATTGCGGTAACGCAGGTAGGGCTTTATCGGCTGTGCATAATCGCCTGAATCGATAATTTGCACCGCAGCCTCTATGCTGTCAACAAGCTCTTCCCAGTGCAATCCGATCGTGCGAATATGTTCATCGCCGAGATATAGCACGGTCATGTTCCTCTCGTTTTTGGATTAGGGAGTGTGCTGGATTTCAGAGCGAATTCAGCCGAATTGCTGCTTTACCCACTCATCGTTGAATACGGTATCCATGTATCGCTCTCCGCGATCATGTATAATAACGACGCATATGGCATCATCGGGCAGCTCGTGCTCGATCGATTTTAAGGCATGGATAATCGCGCCAGAGGAAGGTCCTGCCAAAATCGATTCCTGCGCAACGAGCAGTCTGCAGCCATCGACCATATCTTTATCGGCTACCTTTATAGCTTGATCCATAAACCTCGTCTGGGCAAAGGGCGGTATGATTCCTGTTCCAAGTCCTGGGAAGCGGCGGTTGCTGTTCACTCCTCCAAAAATAACGCTGCCTGCCGCATCGACAGCTACCACTTTCGTAGATAGCTTATGCTCGCGTACATATTGCGAGCAGCCTAACATGGTGCCGCAGGTGCTGACGCCGCCGACAACAAAATCGACATGGCCCAGCTCTTCAACAATTTCGTGCATCGTACCCTCATAGTGAGACAAATAGTTGTTTTTATTCGCATATTGATTCGGCCAGAAGCTATTGGGAATGCGCTCTAATAATTGCTGTACTCGATTTAACCTTGCGGGCAGAAACTCACCTGTCTCAATATCAGGCTCTTCAACCAGTTCGATCTCTGCGCCATAAGCACGCATGATGCGGATATTTTGCTGCGTCGCCTTCGGATCAATGACGCTTACGAATTTCATGCCGAGATAGGAGCTGATGGCAGCGAGACTAATTGCCATATTCCCTGAGCTGGACTCAATGATGACGGAGCCGGGCCCGATCAAGCCTTCATCCCATGCTCTATTAATAATACGGGCGGCGGAGCGGTCTTTCGCGCTGCCTCCCGGGTTTAGCAATTCAAGCTTTGCGAATACTTTAATGCCGCGATCGTTCGCAAACAGCTTCGAGAGCTGAACAAGCGGCGTATTCCCGATGATGGACAACAAATTTCTCTCCAAAGGCCAGCACCCCTTAAAAATAAATTTTTTTGGATTTCACCGTCCCGCGTTCAAGTTGTTCATTTTCCGCTGCGCGTGTTACCGTAATGCCCTTAAGCATGCGATTTTGAATCATTTGTCCAATGTCCCCAATTTTATGCTCGATAGCATGCTTAATATGGACAAGCATTTCATCTTTCAGCGATTTGCTTTGAATATGAACATGCAGCTTATTCTCGCGGAGCCTTACTCGAAGCTGAGCGTCATGGATGTATTGGTGCACGACACTTTCGATATCGTATAGGCTGATTTTTTCCCCATGCTTCAGATCTGTACCGATTCGCTTGGAGATACAGCTGAAGCATTGCCGCTGCTTGCCTTCTATGCAGATGGTTTGAAAATCACGCACGACGTCGTAGGTGACATATCTCATGGCAGGGAACAATGAACGTACAAAAGAGGTCAATACGAGAACGGCTTCGTTCTCTTTCAGCGGTTCAAAGCTGTAGTCGATTTGCTCCGCCGGTATTGCCTCGGCATAGATGCCATCAGCGATAACATATAGCCCAAGCTCATGTGAATAGGAGGCGATCGCTCCAACTTCAATCGAGCCATACGTGTCTAAAATATGCTGCGGCTCGATTCCAAACCGTTCGGCCATGTTGTGCTGCCACTGGAGCGGGGCGATTTCGCCGACCACTATTATTTTTTTGATGCCAAACTGCTTTGGTTCCTCCGCGTGAGAGACGATAGCATCCAAAATCGACGGCATCGTATAAAGAAGCTCTGGCCGATAAGATTCCAGCCTCGCAATATGCTCTTCAATCGGGAGCGAAAACGACAGGGAGTCCGCTTCCAAGCCAAGCCGGTCAAAGATGGTCAGCGCTGTATTTGCTGCATGCCCTGTACCCATGTCGGCTAATGCTCTGCGAATAGGAACGGGAGGCTCAGCGTCAGTACTGGCTGTACTGGCGGTCAGCCAATCCTGAAAGCAGGCTGTTTTTGCATCGATATAACTCTCGTCATCTTCCTTTGAATAATAAATCGCCTTACGAACGCCTGATGAAGTGCCTGAGGTTCTGTAAACGGACAAACCTTCCTCTTCTCGAGCTCTCCCCGTAAAATAATGCTGCTCCAAAATGTCCGACGTGATGAGCGGAAGATCAGACAACTGGCAAACTTGCGGATCTATTCCATCCTGTTGAAGAAGGGTGTTGTACCAGGGGTGATGCTGGACGATTCGCTTGATATGCGGATGAAGCAGAGCTAATGGTGACATTTGTTGTTGAGCCTCCTGTAGGACAAATATCTCGAATGAATGCGTTAATTAAGCATATGTCGTTTGCGCCTCTAGGTTCTGATTATGGGGACAAACGCCTACATCCATTTCGTTCAAGCTTCGTATGCTAATAAGAGTGAATTATGAGGCAGTAGTATTTTGCGAGAGAGAGGGTGGCTGCTATATCGTTTATGAAAAAACATCGTCGTACGGTTGCGGATAAGTGGGCCAAATCGGAAGTGATGAGACGCGACTCGGTGTTAAAGAATCATTTGCCGGAAGCGGAGATGATGACAAGGAAGAGCCTGCGTAAAATGTTGAAACAGTGGGGGATGGTGTATGTAAAGCCGATCAGAGGTGGACAGGGCAGAGGTGTGATGAGGGTAGAGCTTGACGAGGAGGGTTTTCGGCCCTATTCGTACCAGCTTGGCGAGAAAAGATTGGCTTTTTTCACCTATAAAGCGGCTTATCGCTCTATTTTGAGAGATTCGAAAAGAAAGGCTTACCTAGTGCAAAAAGGGATTCGCTTGCTGAGGCATAAGGGGCGTCCGTTTGATATAAGGCTCGTGGTGCAGCAGTCGCCGCACGGGGTTTGGGAGGCGACTGGAACTTTGGGCAGGGTAGCTCATCCTCGGAAAATTGTAACGAATGGCAGTCAGGGAGGGACAATCTATCCAACGGGGTATTTGCTGAAGCGATATATGAGTGCACCAGTGAGGCGGCGAATGTTGAATGGGATGGATAAGCTTGGCGTTCTCACCGCAATGAAGCTCCACCAGACGTATCCGGGAATTAAGGAGTTAGGTGTGGATCTTGCACTTGATCGCGAGCTTAAGCCGTGGATACTTGAAGTTAATACGCTGCCTGATCCATGCCCGTTCTTGCTGCTTGACGACCAATCGATGCTTCGTAAAATCGTACGCTACGGCAAGGCGTACGGAAAAACCTACAAGCTGAACTGTAAAAAGGCGAAGCGCGGGGTTAGGTAGAGCGGTGCGGTGGGCAAGCTCGACTAACCGCTTTAAGGGCGCGGATGCTCTTGCAGCACCTAAGTGCCAGAGTTAGCACCTAATAAGCACATATATATGCTTATTAGGTGCATTTGGCATACGAGGCAGCTTAAAAACTTGCTGGTAAGCACAAATATGCTCTTACAGCGTGGAAAGTAATACGAGTCCAGTGCTCAAGTTTGCACTTAGTCTGTCATGAACATCAACTGCATCGAAAATGCGGTGCGGAAGCGAAGGCTCTCCACGGGATCGCGCAAATCGCGGCCGGTGAGCCTTTCGCATTTTTCGAGGCGATAGGTGACGGTGTTGCGATGCACGAACAGCTGCTTTGCCGTTTCGGCAAGCTGACAATGCGTATCGTAGAAAGTGCTGAGCGTCTTCATTAAATCGCTGCGCTCCTTGCCTTCAATGCTTAATAAATCCTTGAACGTCTCCTCGTAATATTCCTTGAGCTCCTCCTTCGGGATCATCCGCAGCAAGTTGCTGAAATCTTTGGCGCGGTAAGGTTGGACAAATTGCTTCTTTCGCGCGTCGTAGCCTGTTTGCAGCGCTTCGATCGCTTCCTTATAGGATAAAGGGACATGTGTAAGCTGTGATACTGGATTCCCGATGCCAATCGAGATGGGGATGCCGTGCTGCTCGCTTAGGCAAAGCACCATTTGCTTCAGCTGCCCTAAAAACTTATCTTCGGTGCCTTTGGCAGCATCTTGATTTGCCTTAAGCGCGATAAGGAAGCAGAAGTATTCGTTTTTCGTAAAAAGTACAAAACGCAAATCAAGCTTCGAAAATTCGCTTTTCAGCACATTGTAATGGCGGTCGCGCTCGGATATAAAGCGGCCATCGGATTCGAGTGCGCTGGGCGGACGAAAAGAATCAAAAGAGGTATCGCGCTTGGCGACAATGCTGACGTAAACGGGATGATTCAGCAAATCATAGTTTTTGCTGCGATGAATAAGCTCTTGCTCAGAGGTAATGAGGCCATCAACAAAGTCGGAGAAAAACTCATTTTTATAACGCCGCGACCGCTCTTTGACCGCTTGTTTCTTGATAAGCTCAAGTCCGATAACGTTGGCGGCTTGTTCCATTGCATGTTTCGTTAAGTTGCTGAAGTGTTTGCTGCTGTCGCTCGTCAAAGCGACCAACACTCCTTCTAGTTGAAAGGTAACAATGGGGTACAGTTCAACGGCTGTAAAAGGTGCGCCAATGAAATCTTGAGAAGTAAATGGGATGCTGTAAGAGCTGTGCAACGAGGGTGAGATCAGCTCTGCTTGAAGATCGGACGACAATGCAACATACAAATCCGTTGTCATAGCGTTTGAACGATGTAGAAGTCCGCCATGTGGATTGATCAKCATAACCGGGGAGTCGATAAGAAGCGACAACGCTTCGATGACGTCGACGGTGCTTTTGCCCTGCATGATCATTTGTGAAAACTGTTTATGTGTCGTCAATGCATAATGCAGCTCATCCGTGCGCTTCTCTAAAATATGGCTAAGCGAATCGTTGCATATATCACCCAGCGAATGCGCCAGAGACAGTTCGATAATCGGGAAATGCAGCTTTTCCGCACACTGAAGCACGTCGCTTGGCACCTCCTGCAAAAAACGTTTGGTCTTAATCGCTAGGCCGGCACATCCGAACTCAGCCATGCTTTTGACGAGTGAGAGCAGAGCCTCTGGTTGATCCTTCATCGCATAACCCGTCGTGAGAAGCAATTCCTGCGGTTTCAAATAGTTAATAATATCTGGAGCGTCCATGATGTTGACCGATTGGACGCTATTTGTCATGCCATCATGTCCAGCAAGTATTTTTGCATTCGCATATACCGGGAGAGATAAGAGTTCTTTTAGGAGCATAACCACACCGCCAATGCTTTTTATGTTAGATTATATGACACAATATATCATCTATGCAGCGGGGTGTAAATATATGATTGTGCGGATTATGCAAGGAATATGGGATATTTTTAGCTACTATGCACAATGACAATGACATGGATTCGGATTATGATGTAGCTACAAAACAAATTTGTGTTATATAACCTGACAACAACAAGGGATTGGGGTTGGTACAAATGAAATTAGTGGTGAATCAGGTTGGGAAAAGCTTTGGAAGCAGAACGATTTTGAAAAATGTAGATCTTACAGTTAACTCGCATGAGTTTATTTGCATACTTGGCCATAGCGGATGCGGCAAATCGACGCTGTTAAATATGATTGCGGGTTACCTTCTGCCTGATGATGGTGCGATTACCGTAGATGGAGAAGAAATTAAGGGGCCTTCCAAGTCAAGAGGAATGGTATTTCAGGATCATGCCTTATTCCCTTGGATGACCATAAAGGACAACATTGCCTTCGGCCCAGAAGTGCAGAAGATGCCAAAAGCACAGGCAAAGGAAACCGCAATGGAGTTTCTGAAGCTGGTAGGGCTGGAACAATACGCCGGACATTATCCTGGTGAATTGTCGGGGGGCATGAAGCAGCGGGTAGGCATTGCAAGGGCGCTTGCGAGCAAACCGGATATTTTGCTAATGGATGAGCCGTTTGGCGCACTGGACGTACTGACGCGAGAGACGATGCGAGTAGAGCTGCAAAAGATTTGCAGTCAGCTCAAACCAACAATCCTGTTCGTGACACACAGCATAAGCGAAGCGGTTTATCTCGCGGATCGTGTTGTCGTGATGAAGCATGGTGAAATTGCAGAAATTTTTGAGGTCGGAATTAAACATCCGCGATCTTCCCATTCTGCTGGTTTTGGCGAAATGATGAGCCGCATTGAACGGGTTCTTATGGATGAGGAGCATCTGGAGCTAGCGCAAGCAAAGGTGGGGTCATAATGAACGGAGCCAAATTATCTACCGTGAAGGACACAGGAAGCATGCAGGCTTCACGGACGGGGACAACGGTAATAAGCAAGCAGGCGCGAGGCAAACGGCCATCGGCAATGAATCAGTTTTTTCAGAAATATAACATCCTCCCATCCATAATGTTTTTCGTTTTTTGGGAGCTGTTCTCTAGAGTGAATGAAACGGCAAAGTTTTTTAATCCGAACTTTCTTCCTGCACCGACCGTGCTGCTATCGGAGGGCTGGGAGCTCGCGAAGACGGGGATTATTACAGACAGCTTGATCTCTAGTACGATTCGAATTGCACTTGGGTTTGTTATCGGAAGCGCGGTGGCGGTAGGGGTTGGCGTCATCATGAGCAAGTTCAAAACGGTTGAACGGTGGTTTTCGCCCATTCTCAACTTAGTTGGCCCGATTCCGACCTTGGCGCTGCTGCCCTTGTTTATTATCTGGTTCGGGATCGGCGAGTTTCCGAAGGTTCTGCTTATTGCGTGGACAACGTTTATCCCGGTGCTGGTGTACACGCTAGACGGCTTTAAGTCGGTGCCTTCCACGCTGATCCGATCTGCGCTCAGCTTGGGTGCGACGGAGCGGCAAATTTTCACGAGAGTGATGCTGCCGTCAGCCATTCCGAATTTCCTCGTTGGCGCGCAGGTGAGTCTGGGCTTATCGTTCTCAGCGCTCATCGTCTCCGAGATGATGGGGGCCAAATCAGGGCTTGGCTACATCATCGTAGATGCGAGAAATTATTTTAAAATATCGAATATGTTCATTGCCATCATTCTGATTGGCCTAGAATATAGCTTGTTCTCTTACCTGCTGAAGCTGGTTGAGAAGAGGGTAATGGCTTGGCGTAAAGGCGGACTTCGAGATGCCATCGAGAAGTAACGCTACATACGAAGCTGAAGCAGTACAACTAAAAAGAGATAAGTGGAGGGAATACCAATGAAAAAATCGGGAAAATGGTTTAAATCTGCAATTGTCCTTACGTCGTTAACTTTTGTGCTTGCTGCGTGCGGCGGCAACGAGAAGGCGCCAGCAAATGCAAATGCGTCGGCATCCACTGAGCTTGAGATGAAAGATCTAACGCTGGTTGGTGTTCGTGATGCACAAATCTCATCGCAGCAAATTATTGCCGACAAGCTTGGTTATTTCAAGGAAGAAGGACTTAATGTAACGAGTCAACTGATCGAGAGCGGGCCGGATATCGGACCGATGGTTGCCGGCGGCAGCGCACCTGTAAGTATTCAAACGAACTTTATGGATATTATTTTGAAATCAACAGACATTCCGGTCAAAATCATTGCGCCGCTCGCACAAATTGCTGGCACGCAAGCGGTTGTAGGTTCAAGCAAGCTTGAGCTGAAGAGCGCGAAGGATCTTGAAGGCAAAACGATTGGTATTCCAAGCGGAGCTGACGTTACGATTGCAATCAATAACATGGCTAAAGAGCTTGGCGTAGACGCAAGCAAAATCAAATATGTAAATCTTGCACCGAGCGACGCGGTTGTCGCTTTGGAGAAGGGTGACATCGATGCGCTGGCTGCTTGGGAGCCGTTTATTACGAAGGCGATTCAAGGCGGCGGCAAGTTCCTCTTCAGCGGCACGAAGAGCGAGCTTCCTGACAAGCAGGGTGATGTGAATTGGATGAGCGTGCATACGACGATCCAAGTTTCAGATGATTTCCTTAAGAAAAACCCGAACACTTTAAAAGCTGTCCTGCGCGCTTTGAAGAAAGCGACGGATTATATCAATGACAACCGTGAGGAAGCGATTAAAACATTAGCGCCTGAGCTGCACCTTAGTGAGGATGAGCTGACTCAAATCATGTCACGGAATGTGTATTCGATGGAAGTTGGCGATACTTATGTGTTTGGAAGCAACGGGCCTGCTGTCGGCGAGTATCTGAAATCGGTCGGCAACATCAAATCGATTCCTGCTCCAGCTTCCTATCATGATCTGAGCCTGCTGAAAGAGGTAGATGCAAGCTTGATAGTTACTGAACTGAAATAGAAATAGAGCTGAAAAAGTAATAGAGTGCGGCTAAAACATGCTCATCTCCTTTAAAATTAGTTTTACACAAATAGGTAGTTAATAGGGCCGCGGACCTCGTTGTCCGCGGTCTATTTCATTAGCAGCGCAGCTGCTTCGCGATTTGGCAGATTAGGCTCATAAACGGCATAAAAGTGACTGGGCAATGAAAGGCGGAGGGTGAGATGGTTGGACGAGAGAAACTGGATGTATTGATCAAAAACGGCAGCGTCGTATTGAAGGATGAAGTGCGGATGCTGGGCATAGGAATCAAAGCGGGACGTATTGTTGTGCTTGGCGAGAATCTCGATGATATAGAGGCGAATTCGGTAGTGGATGCAGCGGGCTTAACCATTATGGCTGGCATGATTGATGTACACGTCCATCTGAATGAGCCGGGCTTGGGAGAGTGGGAAGGCTTTGAGACGGGGTCTGCTGCTCTCGCGGCTGGCGGCTGTACTACCTATGTGGATATGCCGCTAAATGGCATTCCGCCTACAGTTACAGTGAATGCTATGCACCAGAAGCTGGCGGCTGCAGAGGGGCGGTCCTATGTGGATTATGCCATCTGGGGCGGTTTGGTGCCTGGCAAGCTGCATGAGCTTGCGCCTTTGGCTGAAGCCGGAGTGGTTGGTTTTAAAGCATTCATGTCATCGCCAGGTGATCCGAGTGAGGATGCGTTTCGAGAGGTAGATGATTATACGCTGCTCGAAGGCATGAAGATCATCGCGGGTCTAGGCAAGGTACTAGCTCTTCATGCCGAAAGCGAGCCGATTGTTGCTAAGCTTGGTCAAGCGATGCGGGCGGAAGGGCGATTGACGCCTGCTGATTATGTGGCCTCGCGGCCTATTATTGCTGAGCTGGAGGCTATCAATCGGGCACTCTTTTATGCGGAGCAAACGGGCTGTGCGCTTCATTTTGTTCATATTAGCAGCGAGGCGGGCATTAATCTGATTACGGCTGCGCGTGAGCGCGGGATGAACGTTACGGTTGAAACCTGTCCGCATTATTTAGCTTTAACGGCGGCTGATTTGGATCGTAAGGGAGCGGTGGCGAAATGCTCTCCGCCGCTGCGAGATGCCGAGGAGCGGGCGAAGCTGTGGAATGCCATTGCCGAAGGGCGAGTGGATATGATTTCGTCGGATCATTCGCCTTGTCCAGCCTCGATGAAGGAGGCGGACAACTTCTTTGATGCTTGGGGCGGTATCGCCGGAGCGCAAAGCTCGGTAGAGCTCATTGTGGGAGAAGGTCATGTGAAGCGGGGGCTGCCGCTCACGCTGATCAGCGAGCTGCTGGCAAGCGGGCCGGCAAGACGATTTGGACTGCAAGATTCGAAGGGTGAAATACGCATTGGTGCAGACGCTGACCTTGTGCTGATTGATTTAAACAAGTCTTATACGCTGGAAGTGGAGCAGCTGTATCAACGTCATAAGCATAGTCCATATGTCGGTGAAGAGCTTCATTGCAAAATAAAGGCTACCTATGTAAGGGGTCGCCTTGTCTATGAAGAATCGGAAGGGCTAAGCGAGAGTATGCAAGGCGAGTGGATTAGGCACTAGGCTTAAGTTAATGGAAGGAGGAGCAGCTATGATGCGAAGTGTACTTTCCCATCCGAGAGAGAAGGAACGGCTATTATCGTATTTCGAGACGCAGGTTATGCAAGTGTTAGATTGGCTGGCAACATATAGCCCGGATGAAGAAGGCGGCATAACGCGGCTGCTTTATACCGAGGGATGGCTGGAGACGCAGCAAGCGCTTGCGCTCAAAATGGAGAGCTGCGGTCTAACGACGGAGTTTGATAACGTTGGCAACTTATTCGGAAAATTACAAGGCGACGATCCGGATGCGCCTTCTATTATAACGGGCTCACATATTGATACGGTTATTCAAGGCGGGCATTATGACGGAGCCTATGGCATTGCGGCGGGTTTGCTTGCACTTGATTATTTGYAAAAGCAATTCGGCAAACCGAAGCGAACGCTGGAGCTTGTATCCCTCTGCGAAGAGGAAGGCAGCCGATTTCCGATGGCTTACTGGGGATCGGGCAGCATCGCCGGCAAACGAAACTTTGAGCAAATTGTCCATTTGCAGGATGCTCAAGATGTATTTTTTGCGGATGCGATGCAGCAATGCGGCTTTGGCGAAGGGACGGGCAGGGATAGCCGACGACATGATGTTGGCGCGTTTATTGAGATCCATATCGAGCAAGGGGCGGTGCTGGAGCAGGAAGGCGTCGCTATCGGTGTAGTGGAAACAATTGCCGGCCAGCGAAGACTGAAGTTTGAAGTCATTGGCGAATCGAATCATGCGGGAACAACTCCGATGCATATGCGCAGGGATGCGCTTGAAGGGGCTAGTGCGATGATTGGGGCGCTGCGTCAAGAGGCCATGCGGCTTGGATCGCCATTAGTGGCGACCGCTGGCAGGCTGCAGGTGTTTCCCAATGTACCGAATGTCGTTCCAGGAAAGGTTGTATTTACTGTAGATGCGCGACATGCCAATGAACAGGCTCTCGATAGCTTTTGCCGCTGGGTCATGCAGCGTTTTACGGCATTGGCCGGTGAGAGGCAGCTGCAGATTCAAGGGACGGAGTGGTTTAGGGAAGAACCGGTTCCGATGAATAATGTGCTTAAACAGCATATGGATCATATTTGTGGTGAAATGGGCATTTCTTCGAAAAGAATGGTTAGCGGAGCGGGGCATGATGCACAAATGTTTGAGCATATTTGTCCGACTGCGATGTTATTTGTTCCAAGTAGACGAGGCATATCGCATTCACCGGAGGAGTATACAGAGCCGCGTGAGCTTGCGGTTGGTGTACTCGTGCTGACAGAGCTGCTGTATCGACTAGGCTATGAGGGGGAAGAGGTATGAAGCTATACAAAGATTTGGCGCCGTCACCGCGTACGATTATGACACCAGGCCCAGTCGAGGTGGATCCGCGGGTGCTGCGGGCGATGTCTTATCCGATATTGGGACAATTTGACCCAGAGTTTACGGCRTTAATGAATGAAACAATGGAGATGCTGCGCCAATTATTTAAGACTGATAATGAATGGGCATTCCCTGTGGATGGGACGTCGAGGTCGGGTATAGAGGCTGTTCTCGTAGGCTTGATCGAGCCTGGCGATAAGGTGCTGGTACCAATTTATGGACGCTTCGGCCATTTGCTGACCGAGATTGCGAAGCGCTGCGGTGCTGAGGTAGTAACGCTGGAGAAAGATTGGGGCAGTGTATTTTTAACGGAGGAAATAGTTAATGCCATAAAGAAGCATCAGCCTGATGTCGTAGCTCTTGTGCATGGCGAGACATCAACGGGAAGAATGCAGCCGCTCGAAGGCATCGGGCAAGCGTGCAGGGAAGTGAATGCGCTCTTCGTTGTGGACGCTGTTGCGACAATTGGCGGTATTGAGGTAGCGACTGACCGGCTGCTCATCGATGCGGTAATTGGCGGCACGCAGAAGTGTTTATCCGTACCGGCAGGCATGGCGCCGATTACGTACAATAAACGCGCAGAGGTGAAGCTGCTCAGCCGCAAAAAGGTTGAAAGAGGGCTGCTTCTCGCTGACGACGAGCATGACCCGCTGCTGCGCCCAATACAAAGCAACTATTTGGATTTGAGTCAGCTGCAGGATTATTGGAGTCCGGCTCGGCTGAATCATCATACGGAAGCGACGTCCATGCTTTATGCGCTTCGTGAAGGGCTGCGGCTCGTGCTGGAAGAGGGGCTGGAGGCGCGTTTTGCACGGCATCGTGAGCAAGAAGGAGCGTTGATTGCTGGTTTGGAGGCAATGGGCTTGCGTCTCTACGGCGACCCCGCCTGCAAAATGACCGTCGTTACTTGTATTGAAATTCCGGCTGGCATAGACGGAGAATCTGTACGTTCGATGCTGCTTGATCATTACGGCATCGAGATCGCCAGCTCCTTCGGTCCCTTGAAGGGGAAAATATGGCGCATCGGCACGATGGGCTACAGCTGCAGCAAGCGCAACGTGCTGCTTACGCTCGGCGCGCTGGAAGCCGTTCTGCTGCGACATGGTCATCAGTTGGAAGCAGGCCTGGCACTGCAGGCGGCTATGGATGTTTATGGGATGTAGAATGTAGGACATGAGATGTAGCTACATTTTATAAAGACTTTACTTTAACTTTACTTTGCTATGGCTTTAGATTTACCCCGTACCTATACAATGACCACATAGTGATGTTATCGAAGTGGGGGAATGGGTATGGCGAAGCACAAGTGGGCAGTAATGATGACGATGCTGATGATTGCTTTTGTGACGGCGTTTCTGCTGCAAGAGGTGGATTGGTCTAATGCATCGGGAGATTTGTCAGACCCCCTTCTTGATCCTTATGCGTTGTCATTGGGTCATCGGCATTCKGGAGCTGGCATGGAAACGGCGACGGAGAAAGCTGTGAAGATGAACGTTGCATGGCCGCAAGGGACGCCTTCCGCGGGTGTCTCTTCGATGCTTTCCATCTCTATTGATGACGGAAATGGGGCAGCCGTTGAAGCTTATGAGATTACAAACGAGAAGCTTATGCATCTTATYGTTGTGAGCGGGGATTTGCAGCATTTTCAGCATGTTCATCCTGTGTATAATGGCGGTGGACAATTCGAGGTTCCAATTTCATTGCCTTCGGGAGGCGGATACAAGCTGTATGCGGATTTTTTGCCGAAGGGGATGAATGAGCTTACGCGCATAGGAGAGGTAGAAGTGCAGGGCGCAGCGTCCAAGGCAACCGTCTTGGTGCCAAGCGAAGATCTGGCAGCAAATGTTGATGGTATGAGAGTGGAACTTGCGTTTGCTGAACCCATTTTACCTCAGACGATGTTAACGATGACTTATACGTTTACTGATGAGAAGACGGGGGAGCCGATTAAGGATCTAGAGCTTTATCTTGGCGCAGTAGGTCATGTTGTGGCGATTGATCAGTCTACGCAGCAATTCATTCATATCCATCCGCTTAACTGGGCATCATCGGGTCCGCAGGCCGTTTTTGGCGTTAGTTTTCCGGTAGAAGGGCTGTACAAAGTGTGGGGCCAATTTCAAAGAAAAGGTCAAACCATTGTAGTGCCGTTCGTCATCCAAGTGTAAATAAGCGATTTTTTATAAAAGTCTAGCTGCATGAGCGATCTCCTGTTTCCTGATGGAAGCGGGAGATTGCTGTTTATGCGGATAGGCTTTTTTTGCTAAAAAGCTTTACCGAAATGGGGGCAATTTATTAAGTTTCTTTTACCTTGATGACCGTGATTCATTACCTTCAAATGTTAGAGTATATAACATAACCAATGGAAAATGAGGGATGCGATGAGAGAGACGTGAGTAGCTGCTGGCAGGTTTAGTAAAGAAATAGTAGAGAAATAATAATTGGAGGGAAACGATGAGAAAGAAAAAATTGTTTGTATCCGTTATTGCAGCGTCCGTTGTCATTGCTTCTATTAATATCTTTCCAGGGGCGCTTGGTCTAGGTCGATTAAGCGCTGCAGAGATTGATAAGATCGTCTACCATCCGCTTAATCCGCTAAGCCCGCAGGAAATAGAAGAAGCAGCGAATATAATTAAATCGTCGCAATATGGCAGTAAGGATATGTATTTCTCAGAAATTAAGCTGGAGGAGCCTGATAAACAACGAGTATGGGCTTGGGATGATGCTGGCGGTTCTAAGCTGCCAAGGGAAGCGACTTTCACGCTTATAAAGGGAAATAAGCCGTATGAAGGAACAGTCAATTTGGATACAGATAAAGTGGTGTACTGGAAAGAAGTGAAGGAAGGATGGCCTTTCTACACAGAATGGGGCCAGACGGAAGCGATAGTTGAAAAAGATAAGGAAGCTGTAGCTGCTCTAGCAAGGCATGGCATAACGGATCTAAGCAAGGTGTCATTCGCAGATGGGCCGCTTGGCGATTACGGTCCAGAGCTTACGCCGCCAGGCTCGCGCTTAGCAATGTCAGTTCCGCGTCCGAAGATTGAAGGTGCGGTTAACAACTTTGCGCATCCGATGGATGGTCTAGCTTTCCTCGTTGATTTGAATGCGAAGAAAGTGTTGAAAATTTATGAGTCAGGCAATCCTCCAGTTTCGAAAGACCCTAATGATTATACGAAGGTAATTAAGACGAAACGGACTGACGAGATCAAGCCTCTCATTATCAGCCAGCCTCAAGGTGCGAGCTTCTCGGTCAAAGGCACGATGGTGGATTGGCAGAATTGGAAGTTCCATTTCCGTCTAGACCCGCGTGTAGGGCCTATGGTATCTACTGTATCTTACACAGAGAATGGGAATAAGCGAAAAATTATGTATGAAGGCGGTCTTGGCGGCATGATGGTGCCGTACGGCGATCCGGATGCGGCGTGGCTGTACAAAATATTTATGGATGCTGGTGAATATGGCGTTGGTTTGTCGACAAGGCCGCTTAATATAGGGTCCGATGTTCCAAAAAATGCGACGATGTTTGATGCGGCCCTTAACGGCACAGACGGAAAAGCGCAAATCATTAAAAACTCTTTTGCTTTGTTTGAAAGATACGCAGATCCGGAATGGTCACACAATGGCGATGCAAGAGAGCGTCGTGAACTCGTTCTTCGAGCTATAGCTACGATTGGCAATTATGATTATGTCTTGGATTGGGTGTTTTTACAAAATGGTTCGATTAAGCTTATGGCTGGTGCAACGGGACTCGCTCAGGTAAAAGCGGTCGATTCGAAAACAATGGCGGATAAAACCGCTGAAAAGGATACGCGCAATGGTAAACTCGTAGATGCGAATATTGTGGCGCCTACGCATCAGCATATTTTCAGCTACAGGCTGGATCTGGATGTGGATGGAGAATCGAACTCCGTAGGGGAAATTTTGCCGAAAGCTATCTCGGTGAAAAATCCGGAATTTGCACGGAGCGAGATGATAACGGTGGAGAAGACGTACAAAGTTGAACAGGACGCGATTCAGAAGTTTGATGCAGACAAAATTGTGCTAGTGACGAATACATCCAAACAAAATAAGCTGGGCTATGCAACAGGTTATCAGGTTATGCCTTACGCAGGGGGCACTCATCCATTCATGGAGGAGCCGCTCTTCACGAAAACGGACTATGTATTGAAACGTGCGGAATTTATAAATAATCATATTTGGGTAACGCCTTACATGAAAGATGAGCTTTATTCTGAAGGCAAATATACCACACATAACAAAGACACTGGACTTGGCCTATGGACACAGCAAAATCGCAGTATTGAGAACAAGGATACGGTCGTATGGCTGACGACAGGGACGACGCATGTCATGCGGGCAGAAGAATTCCCGATCATGCCTACGGAATGGGTAACGGCGATGATTAAACCTTTCAACTTCTTTAATGAAACGCCTACGCTTGATTTGAATAAGACAGAGTAGCATTATAATTAAAACGAGCCTGTTCATTTGCCGCAAAGGGCGAATGAGCAGGCTCTTATTATTATGGAGTCGTTAGTTGGATAGAGGAAGAGTTAATGAGAAAACACAACCATGGCCTTCTTCTGCGTTTGGTATAACGGTTAGCTGGCCTCCATGAATGTCGGCGATTTCTTTGGCGATGGATAAGCCGAGACCGCTGCCGGGGATACCGCTGTTTCTTGACTTATCTACACGGTAGAAGGAATTGAAGATATAAGGCAATGCGTCATCGGGTATGCCTGATCCGATATCGATAACTCGAAAGATTGCAGTATGACTAGTGAGTTCATACGTAAAAGTAATGGGGCTGCTGCCGGTAGAATATTTCAACGCGTTATCTATGAGATTGTCGATTACGCGGCTAATTAGGTGTGTGTCGCCACGCAATCGCCCGCCGCTGGCATGCTTTCTTGTATGGAAGGGGCGCTGCTCCAGCTTCATGAAGGGTTCCCATTTGCTGACCATCGCATGAAAGAAAGAATCTGCTGCGAAAGAAGTGAACTTAGCTTCAAGCTGTCTCGTTTCCAGTAAGCTTAGCTCATTTAAGTTGCGAACGAACTGATTAATCGTCTGAATGTCCTCATAAATTCTGCGCAAAAAGATACCAGTATCTTCTCCGCTAATGGTGCCATCGTTAATAGCCTCGATATAACCGCGTATCAACGTTATCGGCGTTTTTAAATCATGTGAAATATTCATGAGCAGCTCCTTGCGCCAATGCTCTAGTCGAAGCAGCTCATCGACACGTACTTCCAATTCATTATTCATATCACGAAGCTCTTCCGTTCGCAGCTCGACCTTGTACTCAAGCTGATGATTTAATTCGGTCTGCTCCTCCATGAGCTCCTGAATTTTGTGTGACATTCGGTTGAACGCGCGCAGCAGTTGGTTGAATTCGAGTGACCATGTGTCTTCTAGTGAGGAGGTGAACTGTCCCTCACTCATCTCAGCGAATGCTTCGGCAAGCATATTGACGGGCCGTGAAATCTTAAATCGTAAATAGAAAGAGAGCAGAACGCTCAAGCATACCGCGACTAAGCCGAGCAAGGAAAGTTGGACGATAAGCTTGTCGCTCGTCTGGGCAGAAAGCATAAGGGTGGCTGAGTGGATCGGTTCAAGCAGTTTATGTTCAGGGATGATATAGCCAAGTGTCCAATTTGTTGATGGGATAGAGCGGCTGAAGACGACCTTCTGCTGACCGTCTAGCTGCATGCTGCGGAAGCTGTTTAACGTATCATTACTGAAGAGCTGGGCTAAATCGAGCTGTTGAATCTCGTTGGCGCCATGCTGCTGGGCAGCGATAAGCTCGTGATCCGTATCTAGCAGCAATGCAATGCCGTTCTCGTCGGCGAATCTAGTATCCAGCACATTATTTACGAAACGCTCAATCGTCACGTCTGCCGCTACGACTCCTTTGAGGACTCGATTCTCATCATAGACAGGCGTCGTAGTTGTGAACATCCAGCCTCTTGGCGTGATGTCGAGGTAGGGCTTCGTCCATGCTACCCGGTTCGATTTTGGCCTGACGTTAAGCGCATCGGAATAAAAGTTGTATGAAGTTAGAAGATGAATAGGTTTCGAGGGAGCATCGGAATCTTGAGCAATAAATTCCGGATAATAATAGGAACCGGATTTGGGATGAATATAGTAAATCGAAACGATGTTTTGCTTCCGTGACGATTCAGATTTAAAAAGTGGAAATAAAGCCTTGCTGCGTGCTAAATCATAAGCCTGCTCCGGTGTTGGATATTGCAGCGGGTTGTCTGTTCGGATAGAAACGACCCCCATGCCATCAGGCTGCTTCTCTATAAATCGCTTTTGCGCTAAATCATACTTGAAAGCGAGCGGCCGAACCTCAGCATGATTTTCCGTGGAAAAAATAGACTCTGCGAGTGCTTTGGCCAGCAAAACGGCATCCTCGACAAGGCGCAGCTCGGTATCGATCGCCCGGACCTGTTCTTCAATGTTGGCTTCGTACATGCTGAAATAATTTTTCTCAATCATGGCGGTATTCAGCTCATTGAAATGATTGAGCTGTGAAGATACGGTTTGTCCGGCGAATACGGATAAAAGCAATAGCGGGATGAGGGAGACGGTCAGCATAGCCGCAAGCATCTGGAAAGCGAAGGTGCGCGGCTGGAGGAGAGACTTAATGTTCTTTAATCGGTTCATCGAATTTATATCCAATACCGCGTATCGTAATGATGCGCGAAGGAGTGGAAGGGACTTGTTCTATTTTTTTGCGCAAATGCCCGATATGTACCTGCAAAGTTTTGGTGTCGAGGCTGCTCTCGTAGCCCCATATATGACTGAGTAATCGTTCTGTTGTAAGCACCTGCCGCGCGTTTTGCATCAGGTAGGCGAGCAGTTGAAATTCTTTGGTGGACAACTCGATTCGCTTGCCTTCGACGTAAACCTCATGTGCATCGATGCGAAGCTCGACATGTGCAGAGGAAATGACAGAAGAGGGARTGATGTCAGATTGCCGATGGTTGACGATTCGATTTCGACGGAGCTGCGCTTTGATGCGGGCGATTAGTTCTATTGGGCTGAAAGGTTTGCTGACGTAATCATCCGCACCGACGCTCAAGCCAACAACCTTATCGATTTCAGTATCCTTGCAAGTGAGGAATACGATCGGGACATCGGTTGTTTGTCGTAGCCTTGCACATAGCTCGTAACCCTCCATATCAGGAAGCAAAACGTCCAGCACGATCAGTGAAGGCTGTTCATTCTCCGTTAATTCAATCGCTTGCTTGCCTGTCGTTGCGTTCAGATGGCGGAAACCATCCTTGGATAAATACATGCCTACGAGCTCGCCGATTCTAACTTCGTCGTCAACGGTTAATATGAGTTCACCTGGCAAGTTGAATCACCTCTTCACATGTGATATGTATGGCAACCATTTCTTTAAATATATACTCGAATGATGGGTTTGCGCAATATTTGTGTTAGATAATATTACATTAAAGTGATGTAATTGGTATGAAAAAAGCAGATCGGCTCAAATGAGCGGATCTGCTTTGTGATGATAAGGTTTAAACGTCCGAATTAATTATTGATATAACGCTCAAAAATAGCGCCAAAATCCTTGATGCGATATTGCTTGTGTGTATTTACAAGCCAGTTGAACGCGGATTTGTTCAGTCCGTCGAACTGTTCGACGACATTGAAGTCGCCTTTATGGATTTGCTGCAACGTTGTGGATGCGAGATCCAGGCTGCGTCTTGCATATTCAAGCGAGATTTCATTCTCGCGTGTAATTTCTGAAATTTTGATAAGTGCTTTATAAAGGTCCTTCAGCTCTTCGATATGCTTCTTGTTGACATCAATGGAGAATGGCACTGAGCCAATCGTGAACTTGATTTCAACGTCAAGGTCGACCGTGCCTGCTGTTTCCAATGCAACCTGTGAAATTTGGTTCGCGCTGTAAGAGTAACGCTTCAATGTCCGTTTTTTGCTTAGTGCGCTTTTGCCGTCCAAATGAATGAGTGCAAGGTTTGTGAAGCAATATTCGTCGGTTTTTGACTTAATGAGAAAATAAATCTTCTCATTATCCTCGTGCATGACGTAATCGTCAGAATCGGCTTTGCTGAAATCTGCGGGCTTGATGATCGCGCCAATATCACTTATTCCTAGGGCATCTGCTGCTAATTTACCAAACATTTTACCATTCCTTTCATGATTGCGTGGAATTCACACCTTCCCATTATATATTAAAATATGGAAATTATGATAGTCCATTTGTCGTATTTTGGCGCAGTGTGATACTGGATAATCATCTAGTTTATTAGCGGCTTATTCACAAACTTTTGCATCGTTTATTTAGAAGGTCTTATCTTAATATTCTTCAATCTAGCGTCTTGTTAAATTTTTTATCGGATGGATAAAATACGGGAAATTCAACAAACTGAGGAGATGGAAAGGAGGAACGTGACGATGAGTGAGCAACGAGAGGATTCAAACACGCTGCGCAGAGGTCTGAAGGCTCGGCATATGACTATGATATCGCTTGGAGGTTCTATCGGCACGGGGTTGTTTCTTGCGAGCGGCGGTGCGATTCACTCTGCTGGGCCGGGAGGGGCGGTACTTGCTTATTCGCTGATTGGCATTATGGTATATTTTCTGATGACAAGCTTAGGGGAAATGGCTACCTATATGCCTGTGTCTGGAACGTTCAGCACCTATGCAGCACGTTTTGTTGATCCTTCGCTTGGTTTTGCGCTTGGCTGGAACTATTGGTACAACTGGGCGATTACGATTGCAGCGGAGCTGTCTGCAGCCACGCTTATTATGAAGTTTTGGTTTCCGAACAGTCCGTCTATTTTGTGGAGCGGTCTATTTCTATTGCTAATGCTTAGCCTTAACCTTCTGTCTGTTAAGGGTTACGGTGAATCGGAATACTGGCTTGCCATGATCAAAATTGTAACGGTAATCGTGTTTATCGCTATCGGCTTGATGATGGTGATCGGCATTTGGAATGGGAAAGCGGTTGGCATAAGCAATCTGACGGACAATCCGTTTCCTGCTGGTTTTTTAGCTACGTTAGGCGTATTTATGGCAGCTGGCTTCTCTTTTCAAGGAACGGAGCTAATTGGAGTAACGGCTGGAGAGAGTGAGAATCCTCGCGAGAATATCCCGCGTGCCATCCGTTCTATTTTTTGGAGAATCCTCTTGTTCTACATATTGGCGATATTGCTAATTGGCATGTTGATCCCTTATTCAAACGCGCAGCTCGCGAGCGGAGACATTTCGACGAGTCCATTTACGATCATTTTCGAGAGAGCAGGTCTTGCCGTAGCGGCTTCGATTATGAATGCAGTCATATTGACCTCGGTATTGTCAGCAGGCAATTCCGGTATGTATGCCTCTACGCGGATGCTTTGGGTGCTGGCGAAGGAGGGGAAGGCTCCTCGATTTCTGGCAAAACTGAACGTGCGCGGGGTTCCTGTAGCGGCGCTCCTTGCGACGGGTGCTCTTGGCATGCTCGCTTTCTTAGCTTCCTTCTTCGGTGACGGCGTCGTCTACGTGTGGCTGCTGAATGCTTCGGGGATGTCTGGCTTTATCGTTTGGTTTGGCATTGCAATTAGCCATTACCGCTTTCGCAGAGCCTATGTATCACAAGGCCGCAAGCTTGAGGATCTGGCCTATCTGGCGAAATGGTTTCCGTTTGGTCCGATCCTAGCTATGCTGCTCTGTATTGTTGTGATTGGCGGTCAGTTTATCGGCGCGCTCAAGGATGGCCGTATTGATTGGGCCTATATCTTCGCCTCCTACATCGGCATTCCCCTTTTCCTTGCCATCTTTATCGGACACAAATGGAAGTATCGTACTCGAATGCTGACGCTGGCAGAATGTAAGCTAGATCCGGAGGATTGAGGTGTGATTGTGATTGAGAGTTGGGTTTAGTTTTTGGATGCATAAGAAAAAATGACCCATATAACAGCCATGACTAAATGAGTTATGGCTGAATAATTTATTGACGCCAGAGCAGCATCCTCTTTGTTTTGCATCTGCATGCTTTCGTTGAGTCTCATGGCAAGCGCTGCATGTTGTTATTCCTCGCTTCGTGAAATAACGTTTGTAACTCCGCAGTTTGTCTAGCTAGAATGATTCGTTTGCAGCCATCCCACTTAATCTAAAGTCACTGAAGTTATAAAAACTATTTAAAAAAGAAAATTTAAATAGAATTACTGGACAATAGCAGATCTTAAACCACGAATTATGGTGAAATGATGTTTAAGTTAGATTGAAAAATAGGAATGGAAAATTGCCTCAACTTACTATAAAGCCATAAATAGTATTCAAATTCTCTGTTGAAATAAAAGTAAATTTATTGCTATATAAGATAATTTTTCTGATATACTATTATATGGTGTTATCTAGTATTTTTACATATTTAGTTAAAACAATAATGTTAGCAGGGGGCGAATAGGTTGTCTTTATTTACTAGAGCAAGGAAGTTTTTGAGTGTTGCTGTTATTATGGCAATGTTGTTTTCGGTCTTGCCAGCAGTTTCTGCGGCAGGAGCTGTGAAAGACGATGTTAGTGGTCATTGGGCACAAGAAAATTTAAAAAAATGGGTGAAAAGCGGCTTATTGGAAGGTTATGAGGACGGTTCAATTCAACCTGATCGTCCGGTTACACGAGCTGAATTAATGACACTCATTAATCGTGCTTTTCTGCTTAGTGAGAAGGAGACTATAACCTTTGCCGATTTACCTAGTTCGAATTGGGCCTTTGAGCAGGTTGCAATAGCTGTAAAAGCAGGTTATGTAAAGGGTTATGAGGATGGTACGATACGCTGGAATCAACAGGTAACAAGAGAAGAAGCAGCCAAGATGGTTGCCGACCTCATTCAAATTAATGTAAGCGATTCAGCGAGTACTTCATCATTTAAAGATGCTGCTATCA
>NZ_JBFRDK010000003.1:0-128508 GCF_052113545.1 Paenibacillus sp. TAF43_2 | reverse complement strand
TTTTCAAGGGGCTTCGCCACACACTTACAATCGCCTGTCAAGTTCTTTTTCCTCATTTGGGCAAAAAAAGAGCAGGCTATCTTTTTGATAACCTGCTCTTTTGCATTCTATTGAACTTACACCTTAACTTAATGACATTGGCCACGTGGCAGCCCTTCGTAGTTTAGCTAACGGGCAGGATAATGGAATATGTGGTACTTAAATTAAACACCACAAAGGAGTGTGTTATGTCGCATAATTTGGGGCTGAAAATTGATTCTGAAAATCGCTTTGAAAAATTCGTTAAGAAGATAATAGAAACCCAGCTTGTGTGGGATTTGAAATCCGAGGACGGTTGGTGTGTATMACCTTCGAACGAATTTGAAGAAACAGATGTAATGCCTTTCTGGTCGGAACGAGCCTTAGCAAAACAATGTGCAATTGAAGAGTGGGTACATTACAGTCCACAGACGATACCGCTTGATGATTTTGCGAATACTTGGATTCCTGGGCTTGATAACGATAATTTATTGATTGGTACGAATTGGAACGCACATCTTTTAGGAAAAGAAATAGAACCGTTAGAATTATCGGCATGCCTGGTTCAGAAAGAACTTTGAATCATTTCGCAAACGGAGAACATTAGTTCAGTGAGCTATGCAGCAGTACTATATTTCTAACACGAGAATGCACTGAGAAAAAATTCTGTATATAAAGGGGGGGCGATCCCCCTCGCCTCCACCAATACCATGAAGAAACCCGACCTCGTGAGGTCGGTTTTTTTGGTTTTTTAGTAATGTTAAGAGCACTTCTTTTATTAATCCAACGGGTAGAATAACGCAATGGGGCCACAGTTGCAATAAAGGACAGAAATGCTCGATTAACGAACCAATGGCCATCAAGTGGGAGACCTTGCATTGCTTCATCTGGCCAGGTTATAGTCCGATTCAGTTGGTGCTTTCGATTTTTTCGCGTGGTTCGCCGGAGATGAATTCATCGTACTGGCATGTGATTGTGCCAAGGCTAGCAGTCTCATCACTATCCTGCTTCGGCTTGAATCGGATGTAGAAAGATGCTATGCCGAATATGTAAAAAAGAGGTCGACCATCTCGTGGTCGACCTCTAATTATTCTATTGCGCGGTCAGGATTTGTGTACCTTCAGCCGTGATGGCGATCGTATGCTCGTATTGGGCGGCGAGCTTGCGGTCCAGCGTCCGTGCGGTCCAGTTGTCCGAATCGATTGTCATGTGGTAGGTGCCTTCGGTGATCATTGGCTCGATCGTGAACACCATGCCTTCCTTGATGCGGAGGCCTTTGCCGGGCTTGCCGACATGCATATAGTTCGGCTCCTCGTGCAGATCCCGGCCAATGCCATGCGCGAGAAGGTCGCGCACGACGCCGAAGCCGTTCGATTCGGCATGCCGCTGGATGGCGCTCGTCACGTCGCCCAGCCGATTGCCGGGCTGCGCCTGCGAGATGCCGATGTCAAGGCATTCCTTCGTGACACGCATCAGCTTCTCGGCCGTCGGCGATATGTTCCCGACTGCATAGCTCCAGGCCGAATCGCCGAGCCAGCCGTCGAGCTCTGCGACCGTGTCGATCGTCACGATATCACCCTCCACCAGAGGCTTATCGCTTGGGAAGCCATGCGCGATCACGTCGTTGACAGATGCACAGGTCGCATATTGATAGCCCTTGTAGCCCTTTGTGTAGGGCTTGGCGCCATGCTTCAAGATAATGTCCTCGAAGATGCGCTCAATCTCGTTCGTTGTGATTCCCGGTTTGATGAGCGAGGCGATCGTGCGATGGCATTCGGCCACCACTTGGCATGCCTTGCGGATGGCCTCGATTTCATGTTTGCTTTTTAAAATGACCATGTTTGTATCAGGACTCCTTCGTAATAGCTTGCATCGCGAGCTTGGCGATTCGATCGACATCCAGCTCGGAAGTGCCCGCATAGTAGTGCAGCCCACAGCAGCCGACCAGCACGGCAAGCATATGGTCGACACTGTCGTCTTCGCGCTGGGCAATCGATTGGAGCGGAACATACAGCCGTTCCATGAATCGTCTCTTTGTGGGGTGCTGATCCTTTGCAGGCAAACCTGCATAATGTTCCGCGGCCATTTTGTAGACAAGATATGCGCGGGCGTCCGACTGCCACAGCTGGAGCAGTGCCTTGCAATAAGTCAGCAGCTGCCTATTATCCGGGCTGTCGACGCAGGTGTTTGCCCATTCTGACAGGGCTTGCTCGCATCGCTCGAAGCCGCTGCCCAGCACATCTTCTATTAATAAATGCCGATTGGGGTAATAATGGTATACCGTGCCGTAACCGAGCTCGGCTTCGCGGGCGACGTCGCGAATATCAAAGCTGCCACCCGTGTGGAAGTAGGTGCGCGCGGCGGCGTCCAGGATCTGTTCCTTGCGCTGCATGCGGATGAGCTCGTTTTGTTCTTTGGTGCGGGGGCACATGGATGCGTGAACCTCCTTACATAGACCTGCAAATTTGTCGATATAAACATAGTAACGCAATGGAAACTTATTCGCAACATTATTATATTCATAACGTCCATGTACTTACAGTTAAAAACATTCGGATTTTTTGATTTTTTAGTCATGTTAAGGGCACGTCTTTTATTAAACTAATGGGAAGGTTAGCGCAACAAAAGAGATTTACAAGTATACTTAGTGAGTTAGCGAAATGAGATTAAGAGGAAAGAATGAAATACTTCACTAAAGAGTTGTACGAAGAAAAGCAGATAAGAGGATATATGGTGTATTGTACAAGGATAAGGTGTGATGCGGATGACTGATTTTACAATGATTAAACAGCTATTTCATATTACGAAACGAAATGGGTTTAGTCATGGCGAGATACAAACTATTAAATATAATTTTGGTGAATTGCCTCAGGTGTTAATTGATTATTATTTGGAACTCGGTAAAGACGAGCGGCTGAATCATACGCAAGATCATTTGATCAAACCCGAGCAACTCCAATATTTCAAACATAGCGAATATTTAATTTTTTATTGCGAGAATCAACGTGTCTGTGTTTGGGGAATTCATAAGAAGGATTTATCCAGGTCCAATCCCCCTGTTTATATGAGTTACGATGAAAAGGTATGGGAAAAGGATTTTGAAACATTGACCGATTTTTTTCATGCGATGGCCTATTTGCAAAGCGTATTCGCACTTGAATATGGCTGTGAATCGTTCTATTCTATTGAACAAACCGACTTGGATTTTATTCGTGAAAATTTTAATAATAAAGGTATTTCCTTTCGGCATTGGATTGGCATCGAATTTTATGGGAATTACAATGACAGCATAATAACAGTGTTGAAAAATAACGATAGTTTTGATTTGATCTATGCTTCAAGCGACAAAGAACATTTTGATGAAATGGATCGGGTTCTCTCAAAACTGGGAGTAGAAAAATAATTTGTGGGGATTGTGATGAGGACATGGTTAAAGCAGTGGATCAAACCTCCTAAAACGAAAAAAGCAATCATTTTAGGAGGTTATAATAAATGAAATTCAATCCGATTGTCATGGATAACTGGAGTAGAAAACCCTATTTTGAGCATTATTTAAACAATGTCAGATGCACTTTTAGCATGACGGCAAATATCGACATTTCCCGGCTGCTGAAAGAACTTAAGAGTCGGAGGATAAAGCTGTATCCAGCACTAATCCACATGATAACTACGGTGGTAAACCGCCATAATGAATTTCGCACATGTTTTAATGCAGAAGGGACATTAGGTTATTGGGATCGTTTATCTCCTAGCTTTACAATTTTCCATGATGATGATGATAAGACCTTTTCAAGCATATGGACGTTGTACAGTGAAGATTTTAATGATTTCTACAGTCGTTATCTTGATGATATGAAAAAGTACGGAAGTGTTAAACAATTTGCCGCTAAAACAAACGAACCTCCGGGCACTTTCCCCATTTCCAGCATTCCTTGGGTCAGCTTCACTGGATTTAGCCTGAACATCTATAACGAGGGAACCTATTTACTGCCCATCTTTACAATGGGGAAATATTTTCAGTATGACGAAAAAATACTGTTGCCATTATCAGGGCAATTCCATCATGCCGTTTGTGACGGTTACCATGCTGGGATGCTGTATAATGAGCTACAAATACGTGCAGATGCTTGTATGGAATGGTTACCAAACTATACCGCATTTAGCTAACGGGTAACTATAGCTTATTTTTTCACTTGCATGTGATGGTGGAAATATTCTGTATAAGAGTTATCCAGTGCCGGTAGCCTTTCCGGTCAGTTGTGCGGTTGTGAAGCTCTTGTTTTTGGAGCGGCGCATTAAAATCGTTGCGGTAATTGTAACCGACTACAGCGAGCCAAAAGCCCATTAGGTGAAATTTACCTAGTGGGCTTTTTAGGGTTCGAATTTTTAATAATAAAAAATAGTGTTTTATGCAATTTTTTGCTGCGGCAATATATGTTTTTACAACTTCATCTGCTAACATAAGAGAAACATAACGAGAGAGTACATAAAGCACGGGGGCTAACATCTATGAGCTACAATTTATATTTATCAGCATTGCTGATGGCGGCTACCTGCTGTTCGCTAATGCTGTGTTATCTCTCTTGGAAAAGAAGAGAGCTGCCTATTGCAATTAGTTATGGGCTAGGCATGTTGACGGGTTCATTGTACACTTTTGGATATGCTTTTGAAATTGTTAGCACCGATTTAGAGCATATACGCTTCTGGCTTCGAATCGAATATCTAGGCATCCCATTCGGTACTATTCTATGGATTATAATGGTGCTGCAATATACGGGAAGGCAAGCGCTTGTTCGAAAATGGGTAGTAGCGCTGCTGATGATTGTTCCTGCCATTACCTTTGTAGCTCATTATACGAACGATTGGCATCATTTATTTTATAAAAGCATGACTTTAAATTACTCAGAGGGCTTTCCGCTGGTAACGACGGAGAAAGGACCTTTATACAAGCTGCATGTCTACTATTCGTATTCCTTCTTTGTAGTTGGCATGGGTTTAATGGTTGAAATGTTTCTAAAAGCGACATCCCGCATGAAGAAACAAATCGCTTTTATGATCATTGGATCATGGGGGCCTTTTGGATTTACGCTTATTTATTTGAGCAATGTCATTTATATGCCAATTGATATCTCCCCATTTGGTTTTATTTTCTCAGGAATCTTCTACATGTGGGGGATTTATCAATTTAACATGCTTAGACTAGCGCCCTTAGCGCTGCAAAAGGTGTTTGCATCCATGCAGGATGCGGTAATTATATTTGATTTGGAAAATACGCTAACTAGCTTCAACCAATCCAGCAAGCAGGTTATTAAAGGGATAAATAATAAGTGGATCGGGTTGCCGGCAACGCAAGTCTTTTTGCAATATCCATTGCTGTTGGAGAAAATCATGCAAGGGCCTTCTTTGAACAGCAAGGTTCAAATTTCGGGTCAAGCGGATGAACCCTATTATAATGTGCATATGTCCTTGATTAGTGATAAGAACCAGAAGCCTGCCGGCAAAATGTTTTTGTTAAGCGATGTTACGGAAATGGTGCGTTCAGAGGAGCGGCTGCTTGATAATGCCCGTCAGCTAAGCGAACTAAACATGTTCAAGGATCGAATGTTTAGCGTAGTCGCTCATGATATTCGTGATCCGCTGGCGGTGCTCATCAATTTAATGGAGCTCATGGAGGACGAGCTGCAAGGCTCCGGCGGAGAGCATGAGGAAATCGTCCATGAAATGGGACAGCAAATTGAAAATACTTTTGCACTGGTAGAGAGCTTGTTGGAATGGTTCCGAAGCCAACGCGAAGGCATGGTATTTAACCCAGTGGAGAGAGACATATACCATACCGTACAGGTCTGCATCCGGTTATTGGCGGTTCGCTGCGAGAGCAAAAAAATTCAATTAATATCGGAAATACCGAAGGATACGTTTGTGCTAGCCGACAAAGAAATGCTGGAATTGATTGTCCGAAATTTATTGTCCAATGCCGTTAAGTTTACCAACATCGGCGGCACAATCCGATTAAAAGCAGAACATCATGCCGATAAACTAATTATTTCTGTAAGCGATTCTGGGGACGGCATATCGCCGCAACAGGCCAGCTCACTGCTGCTGGAAGGTTATCCGGTGTCATCAACTGGAACAGCAGGAGAACGGGGCGTCGGTTTGGGACTTACTTTATGCAGGGAATTTGTTCGTTTAAATGGTGGAGACATTTGGTTCGATAGTTCTGAGCAAGGAAGTACCTTTTACTTCTCCGTTCCTACGCCATCTGCACATGCATTCAGACGAAGCAGCTTGGAGGCGAGCGCAGGTTGAAGGTTATCCTTATTGATGACGAGAAGGCGATGCATTTAATAATGAAACGGATGCTTGCGAAGACGTCTGTGGAAGTAGAAATTGCAGGCAGCTTCACGGAGACAGAAACAGCATTTTCTTATCTGATGAATCATGATGTAGACTTGGTGTTTCTGGATATAAGCATGCCGAGGGAAACTGGGCTAGAGCTTGCCGAACGGTTAAGAGAGGTTGGAAGAGAAATAAAGATCGTGTTCCTGACCTCACACAAAGAATATGCTTTGCCTGCCTTTGATGTTTATGCCTTCGACTATATCGTAAAGCCGGTTGTGCTGGAAAGACTTCAAAAAACGCTGCAAAGAGCGTTTGCTGAGTTGCGTAAAGAGCACTTGCGGCAAGGGGAGTGGGCGGCGCCTTTAAATGAGACGAGGTTTAACTGCTTAGGTGTTATAGATATTCAAAGCACGCAGGGGATAAGGGCGAAATGGAAATCAAGCAAAAGCGCGGAACTGTTTGGCTATTTGCTTATGCATAAAGGAAGGCTGATATCCAGAGCAAGGCTGATCGAAGAGCTGTTTGGCGACATGCCGCAAAAGAATGCTGAGGTTTACTTGAATACGACCGTCTATCAGCTGCGGAAGGTATTAGATCCATTTGGCCTGAGAGAGAATCTACATTCTGACAGCAACCACTACGCCCTTAGTCTGAGTGAGGTGAGTGTAGACCTTGTAAGCTTTGAAGAAGGCTGTAGAAAAATGTCAATCGTGGATGAGACGAATCTGGAAGAGGCGATTGCACTAGAGCAGCTGTACGCAGGGGACTTATTTGGGGATCACGCTTTTGCATGGGCTTGGAACGAGATTGAGCGTCTTTCGTTGCTGTACACCTCCTTTACCCAGCGATTATGTATGGCTTTGTTAAATAAAAGCGAGACGAATGCTGCCATTAGGTTGTTAATGAAGCTCGTGTCGCGCAATGAACTAGACGAACAATCCTTTTTGCTGCTTATGAAAGCTTTGGCTTTGCAAGAGAACAAGGAAGCGTTGACCCGGCAATATAGGCAATACGAAGACACGCTGCATAGAGAGATCGGTATAAAACCCTCCCGCGAGGCTGCTGATTTATATTTCAGTCTGCTGTCCGAGCTGGATAAATAAGAATGAGTAGATATGAAAGGCTCCTAAAATAATAGGGGCTTTTTTTGCTTTTGTCGAAGTTTGTCATTTTGCCGTCATTGGGCTTGGATATAATGGATCTAACTATAGAGATGAGGAGATAAGTTAACATGAAACGATTTTCAATACGCAATTTATTTTTAGTTTCGGTTTTAATTCTGAGTCTGTTAAGTGGATGTGTGTTCAAAATAAACCAAGTCACCATTTATTTTGACTCGGAAAGGTTAAGTGAGGCAGAGTATGCATACATCAGATATTCGAATAGCGATGTCGTTCAGGCACCCAACCTATTGCCGGGCCAAAACAGCGTTACTGTTCCTACGAATAGCACGCAATCCATTGTGGGTGGATACGTAAGCGACGGTGTAGTGAGCTGGGTTCCAAACATGATTTATGGATTAGGTAATGTTACTGTCAGTCGTATTTCGGCAAGTAAACCCAAGCTTCCTGTAGGCTATGTCAAGTTAAAAGAAATGGCTCAGAGTCAACCCGGGTATATAAACGTAACCTTTGCTGTTTATGATACCGATGGCAAGCCTGTGGATGATCGCACGGAAATTTTTGCACATTCCGCAGATACAGCTTTAACCTTCTATAACATAGACCCAAGCGACAAGGATAATGGTACTATTTATACGAGGACGAATACGGTAGACGAAGGTTACTCGTGGTACACCGTTAACGGATTGGTCACTTTCCAAATTAAATCCGACATTAGTGAAATTTATAATGTTCCTCTTTCTTTATACTCAGGTTCTCTATTCATAACGAATGATCCTTTTAACAATGAATCTACACCTGTGGAAGCAATCAATGTAGGCAGCGTGGGGGATGCTTCTTCCTTACTTATTGGCGATACTTTGGCTATGCGCGCGGATATATTGCCAGTAGACGCCTCTTACAAAAAGTTAAAATGGTCCGTTGAGAACGGAACAGGCTCAGCGACAATCAGCAAAAGCGGTGTATTGACGGGTATTTCGGCAGGTACGGTTACCGTTAAAGCTACGGCTGCTGACGGCAGCGCCGTTTATGGAACAAAAACGATTAAAATTCATGGACCTATCATACCTGTTCAAAACATATCTGTAACAGCGGAAGATGAGGTTTCTACAATCGAATCAGGCAAGACACTTCAAATGTATGCTGTTGTAGCCCCTAGCGACGCAACATACCGACAGGTTGCTTGGTCTGTTATTGATGGGACGGGTACAGCTGTAATTGACGAAGAAACGGGAGAGCTTACTGCAGGCAATCCAGGTACAGTAACGGTCCAAGCAACAGCTACCGATGAAAGCGAAGTTGTTGGCAGCACGATTCTTACTATAACAGCCGCCCAAGTCCCTGTATCCTCGATTACGTTAACAGGGGATTCCAGCTTGCTAGTTGGCCAGACGTTAACCGTTGACGCGACCGTTGCTCCTGAAAATGCAACGGACAAATCGATCGAGTGGTCTGTTGAAAACGGAACAGGCAGTGCGACAATCAGTACAAGCGGTGAATTGACCGGAACTTCAGCAGGTGCGGTAATCGTTATAGCAACGGCTATTGACGGCAGCGCTGTTTTTGGAACCAAAACGATCGAAATTAAGGAGCCCACCATACCTGTTCAAACGATTACCGTAACGGCGGATGGTGAAGTTACTACAATCGAATCAGGTAAGAAGCTGCAAATGAATGCTGTGGCAGCTCCTAGCAACGCAACAAACAAAGCGGTCACTTGGTCCGTAATAGATGGAACAGGTACGGCTGTGATTGATAAAACAACGGGAGAGCTTTCTGCGGGCAATCCAGGTACAGTAACGGTCCAAGCAACGGCTACCGATGAAAGCGAAGTTGTTGGCAGTACGATTCTTACGATTACGGCTGTCCAAGTCCCTGTTGCCTCGATTACGTTGACAAGTGATTCCAGCGTGTTGGTTGGCCAGACGTTAACCGTTGACGCGAGAGTTGCACCTGCAAATGCAACAGACAAATCAATCGAGTGGTCTGTTGAAAACGGAACAGGCACAGCAACAATCAGCAAAAGCGGAGTATTGACGGGTGTTTCAGCAGGAACGGTTACCGTTAAAGCAACGGCTGCTGACGGCAGTGCCGTTTATGGAACAAAAATAGTTGAGGTTAAAGTAAGCTCTGGCGGCGGTGGAGATCATGGCAATCCGACACCTACTCCAGCGCCAACAACAAAGCCTGAAAAAACACCTGAACCAAAACCGACAGCAACGCCTGAAGTGAAATTTGATCAAAATGTGATTCAAGTGGAAAAAGTGATGACCAGCTTAAACAAAAAAGTAGAGGAAGCGAAAGCTAATCCTACTGATGTGGAGTTCAAAGATACAAAATCTCACTGGGCTGGTTCCACCGTTCATATTTTCGTGAAATTGGGGATTGTAAACGGATATGAGGATGGTTCCTTCCATCCTAACGCAAGTATTACCCGCGCCGAATTTGCTACCATTATTGCAAAGGTATTTGACCTCTCTGCGACGGTTGATAAAAATAAGCTAAGCGACGTTTCCGACCACTGGGCTTCAGCATCAATTGCTGCTTTAACTGAAAGCGGCATTATCTCAGGGTACGAAGATGGCACATTTAAACCAAACAAAGAAATCAGCCGTGCCGAAATCATTTCCATTATTTCTAAAATCATTGATCTTAAAGCTGTAAACACAGCTTCAGCGCCTGCTTTCACAGATATTGATGGAGCTTGGAACAAAGAGCAAATCAAGCAAGCAGCAGCGGCAGGAATTATTAACGGAGCGGGTAATGGACAATTTGCGCCAAACAAACCATCATCTCGCGCTGAAGCGTTAACGATTATTTTACACACGCTTCAAACCAATGCGGACCTAAAAGCAATATTGGAAGCTTTAAAATAATAAATGCATAGTGCTTTCATGCAAAAAGCCTGCCGTATGGCAGGCTCAGGCTGTCGAGAAAGTCTCGACAGCTCTTTTTATGTTGATTTCATTTCATTCGACACAGACCTCGTTAAGTTAGTGACTGAAAGAAGGGTATAGAATTGCTTTGTTTCATGGAAAATTATCCACTTTTTCATTGGCTTTCCTTAGCTGCAGATCCAATCCTATTTACATCAATTAAATCACTTTGCGCAATTCTTTTGGCTATTGAACGCATCAAAGGACCCCTAAAATTTATAGGAACCTCATCAACTAGAAAAATTAACATTTGATGGGTTTTCTGCCGATAGAATAGGAGGGTATTATATAATAATTTGGAGGAATGTATCATGGATAAAAGTCCTAAATCATTTGTAGCTGCATTACTATTTTGTTTTTTCTTGGGAGGGTTTTCCATACACCGGTTTTATGTCGGGAAAATAGGTACGGCTATTTTGCAAATTATTACTTTAGGTGGATTGGGAATTTGGTTGCTGATTGACCTAATTATGATTATTGTAGGAAAGTTTACGGATAGTGAAGGCAGGAGAATCTCGGCATAATTTAATTACATAACAAAACTAGAGGGCTCCACCTGTTAAGGTAGAGCCTTTTTTTTCACTCAGTCGTTTGGGTGAAATTGAATATAAGAGGTATACATTCCTCGCGCCTACGCCACCATTAACACCATCCGCATGAGGATGGTGTTCTTTTACATGCATAAATAAAACAACTCAGCTGTATTTTGTTAATTTTAATACGAGCTTCGCGATATATAACTGAAAATTCTTTCTTCCTATTCATTTTACTCAAATGCGATGCGGCCATAATATATGAATTGGATTTGAAATTATCGTAAAATAGTGGTTAGTTATACCATAGAAGTAGATTGGGAATAAAGAGGACGCGATTATAATAGGGGTAAAGACAGGAGATGATCGGTTGAACGCTTCTTATTGGTTAACGAATGTAAGATTAGAACAGGGTTATGATATGGAAGATGGACAGGTCTCTGGTACGAAAACGAAAATTTGTCATATACGAATTGAGAACGGTACTATTGCTGAAATTATAGGGACAGAACGAGATATTCAAAGTGATATTGTTAAATATGATTGTAAAGAGTTATTAATGCTGCCTTCGTTCGAAGAGGCTCATATTCATTTGGATAAAACATATTTCAATGGACCGTGGAAAGCGGTAAAGCCTGTATCGAGCATCTTCGAGAGAATTGAGGAAGAGAAAGTATTATTGCCTAAGCTCCTTCCAACGGCAAGACAACAAGCCGAAAGCATCTTAACTCTTATACAGGGATATGGGGCTACTCATGTTCGTACCCATTGTAATATCGAGCCTACCAGTGGACTGCAACGGTTAGAGGCGACTAAGCAGGCGCTGGATACATTCTCAGGTAAAATTTCATCGGAAATTGTCGCTTTCCCCCAGCATGGGCTTCTGCTATCGAATTCTGTTCAACTCGTAAAGCAATCTTTGGCAGAGGGGGCAACTCATGTTGGCGGAGTAGATCCATTCTCAGTGGATGGGGATATAGAGAAGTCACTTCAGACCATCGTAGAATTAGCGGTTTTAAATAATGCCGGTATCGATATTCACTTACATGATAGAAACGAAGCGGGCAAGCGTACTCTGATACGTTTAGTTGATCTGACCGAAGAGGCTGGTTTGCAAGGAAAAGTAACGGTTAGTCATGCGTTCTGGTTTGCAGGTGCGCAGCCACAAGAGGCGGAGGAAGTGGCTAAACGGATGGGATCGCTTGGCATGTCCGTTGCTTCGACGGTTCCGATTGGCAAGATGACGATGCCGCTCCCGATGTTAACTAAAAATGGAGTAGCGGTAAAATTGGCAACGGATAGCCTTACAGATCACTGGTCTCCCTTCGGGAATGGAGATCAATTAGATAAAGCAGGGCGGTTCGCAGAATTGTATGGATATAACGATGAATTATCAATATCGCAAGCCATCAGCTTCATTACTGGGGGGATAACGCCGCTTGATTCAAAAGGTCAGCAGGTGTGGCCTAAGATCGGAGATGACGCGAGCTTTGTACTGTTGCACGCAAGCTGCACGGCGGAAGCGATAGCGCGAAGAGCGGCGCGTCAAGCGGTATGGTACCAAGGGCGGCTTGTGAGTGGATCTTTGTAGGCATATTGTAGAGATATACGACGTCGAATTGTGGTTTTGTATAACCACGGTTCACCTCCCCATGTAAACCCACAACCTCAAAAGGTTGTGGGTTTTTGCTTTTTCACAGATCGCTATGTGTCTGTGCAGCACAGCGCTCTCCCCACAAGGAAGGATAAACCTGTAAAACAGCGAATATTGATTCATATTTGTTGTGAGGTGATGGAGGTGGACGGTAATCGCTCTATGAAGTCTACAAGCAGGAAAATAAGCTTCGTGTCTATGCTGCGCAATCGGTTTGTTTTTACCTCTCTTCGCAAACGAATCATGGTATTTCTGACCGTTGGATTTGTGGGATATGCCATCTTAATGGCGTCTGTATCCTATAATGCGATCTATACGATGCAGCGCGATAAAATCAAGACCTCTATGGCTTTTGATCTATACCAGCAAACGACAAAGTTGAATCAGATGTACAGTAACTTGCTTCAGGTTACACAGCAGATGACGCCGGAAGGTACGGTGGGCAACCTGATGGAGACGTATCTCTCCACCGCGGACACGTATAGTCAGCGTCTCCTCTCACGCGATATCGCCTACAACATTGGATTAATTACTTTTTCGAATCCGGCTATGGAGCTGGTGATGTATTATAATCCTGCAAGCGGAAATGCTTCTTATTCGAATTTGCCGCTGCGCGGCGACTTCACGCTGGCATCTTTGCCGAGTGTCGCCGGTACCGGAGAGCTGAAATACCAGTCTCCGCATAAATCCCTATGCCGATTCAGCGATGATTTGGTTATGTCGGTGACACGAGAGGTTGAATTTTCAGATGGAACGAAATTAGTTGTTTATGTTGAAGCCAAATCGGATATCTCCACCGTTATGAATTCGCTTACAGAAAGCTTGAGTATGCCCTATATGCTTGTTTTCACTGATACGGCTGGCTTGGTGACTTATAGCAGCAACTCAACTGCTTTTAGTGCTGGCCAGCGTCTCAGTCTAAGCGGTCAATCGGGTGTGACGGGCGGTTATGTATGGAACCGAATGACAGGTGATTACGGCTACGGCATCACGCTGCTGCTTCCTGTCTCCTTTTACAATCACGAGCTCTACACGTGGAAAAATCATATGTACTGGATTCTCGCCATTGCTCTTCTAATGATGTTTATGCTCACACTATTATTGCGGAGGATCATTAACAAGCCATTTCGACTAATCGAGAAGGAAATGAGGACGTTTGGCAAGGGATATATGGGCACCAGCCAATATCATACGGGGATCGATGAATTCGATCGGCTACTCGATCAATTCAATATTATGAAGCGACAAATTCAGCAGCTGATTATGGACGTGGAGCAAAAGGAAAAGCGCCGTCATCAGCTGGAGATAGAGAAGCTAGCCTATCAAATCAACCCGCATTTTCTGATGAATACGCTCAATTCGGTACGGTGGCTGGCGGTTATGCATAAGCAGGCGGAGATTGAGAAGTTTGTTTCCTCGTTAATTTTTTTGCTGAACTATAATTTGGGTAAATCAGAGGATACGGCAACCTTCAGGTCGGAGATAGAGGTCATGCGAACCTATTTGGAACTGCAGCAGATGAGGCATGATTTTGAGGTGAATCTGAATATTGCGGAAGGGGTTTATCTCGATAGTCCTGTCGCGAGGTTCATTCTGCAGCCCATTGTGGAAAATGCCGTCTGTCATGGCCTTGACGATAACGGCAAGCTGGAGATCAACATATCGGCTGATGAAAAGGCACAGATGGTGCGCATTATAATCCGTGATGATGGCAAAGGGCTCAGTCATGAGACGCTTGCTTTGCTGCAGCGCGACACGCCGGATCAGCAGCAGACGGGTTGGGGAATTGGACTTCGTTATGTCAGGTCTATGCTGGAATCATCTTATGGCTATAAAGCTCGTATGAGTATAGAAAGCACTCCAAATCAAGGCACAACCGTTACTTTAACCCTTCCTTTTCTCCATCATAGAAAGGAGAGAGCGATTTGATTCGTGTATTAATTGTTGACGATGACAAGCTAGCACGCAAAGGTTTGATTTCAATTATGCCTTGGTCTAATCATGATATGGTTGTTGTAGGAGAAGCGGCGAACGGCGCGAAGGCGCTGGAGTTTATGGAAAGCTATGAGGTGGACCTCATATTCGTTGATCTCTCGATGCCTGTCATGTCAGGTATGGAGCTGCTTCAAGTCACACGGCAAAGATTTCCGGACCTGCGTTCCGTTATTTTATCTTTTCACGAAGAGTTTGAGATTGTGCAAACGGCTTATCGCATGGGTGTGCTCGATTATATTTCCAAGGTACGCCTGGAATCAGAGGATGATGAGCAAATATTGAAACGAATCCAGCAGAAAATGACAGGAGAAATGAAACCTCTTTCTGCCAAGACTCCTGCGCAACCAGCGCCTACGCATGGCCCTGAGCAAAACCTTAAGGAAGAAGAGTGGTGCAGGCTGGAGCAGGAGTGGCGCTCACACTACTGGCTATATAATGAATCGGTTTTTCAGCGGTTATGTAAACAGACCATAGAAGCTAAGGTTTCTTTTCGCCGTCTGGAAGGGTTATTTATGCGTGTGCTATCACAAATTGAGCCCGTAATTCTACTCGCTGCAGAGCTCCGGTCTGATGCCGACGATGTCCGGTCTGCGGTTGAATGGATGCGCGATTACAGGAAACGTGTTTATGCGCAGGTTGCTTCATCCTCCGATTTTACCAATACGACAACCAGCATCCTAAAGGCTGTGTTATTCATTTGCGAGAAGGCTTCAAATACGCTGCATGCCGAGGACGTCGCTGATCATGTGCACATGAGCCGAAGTTATTTTAGCCAATGCTTTAAGAAGCTGACGGGTTCAACGTTTAATGAATACTTAAGACAAGAGCGAATAAGAGCGGCAGAGCGTCTGCTGTGTGAAACCAATCAGTCGATCGCCTGGGTTGCTCATGCCGTAGGCTATAACGACTCCAAATATTTCTCCCAGCTGTTCCATGAACAGACCCGCCTTTTACCCTCCGAATTTCGGGCCCAGTTCCACAAGGGGGAGGAATGACTACAACGGATCGAACAAATATCTACCTTGGCCTTGTATCTGGTGCAAAACACGGCACATCTGTCTGACTTTTTTTCCTAACTTCCCATGTACAATGAGAAGGCAAGAAACTAAGCAGTTGCTTACGAAGTAAGAATTGCTTGGCCATTCTTTTGAGGAGGGATTAGATGAAAAAGAATATGGCATTGATGCTTTCCGTCGTATTACTTGGTCTAAGTTTGACAGCGTGTTCTTCTTCCAACAATTCATCGAATAATTTGAAAGCGTCTTCAAATCCAGACTCAAACACTGAAAACCCAGCACTATCGGGAGATGATCTGGCCTTCTCCAAATTTCCGAACCCTGTTGATGTTCACATCGGCATGGTGGTGGATCCGACAGACAAAACGCTGCCGGAAGGCGACAGTGTAAGCAACAACCAGTACACGCGCTACCTTAAGGAAAAGTACAACATCAATGTAATTGTAGATTGGACTGCGGCCACTGGCAACGATTTTAAGCAGAAGGTGAGCTTGACGATCGCATCGGGCAAGCTGCCAGACGGTATGGTCGTTGACGACCGCTCCTTCATGACCAAAGCGGCGAGCTCGGGTCTGCTCTATGATATCACCGACATCTTCCAGCAATATCAGTCTTCACAGGTGAAGGATATCATGGCAAGCACCGAAGGCCGTGCATTGGAAAATGCCAGCTACAAGGGCAAGATGGTTTCGCTCCCAAACATTACGGTGGATACTGACGGCGTTCATGTCTTATGGATTCGCAAGGACTGGCTTGATAAGCTGCAGCTGCCGGTGCCGAAGACGGTGTCCGATGTCGAAAAAACGGCAAAAGCGTTTGTTGATAGCAAGCTTGGCGGGGACAAAATGATTGGTATTGCCGGTCCTTCCAAAAATACGTTCCCTTATTCTACCTTCCTCGTCTCCTCTAACAATATGGGAGGATTCGATCCAATTTTTGGCGCGATGGATGCGTATCCGGGCTACTGGCTTGACAATGGCGACGGATCGGTAACCTACGGAACGACGACGGACAATACGAAAAAAACGTTGGCTTTGCTGGCTGACTGGTACAAAAAAGGGCTTATTGATCCTGAAGTAGGTACCCGTGACAATGTAGGGGATCCGATTAATGCCAATCAGGCGGGGATTTTCTTTGGCCCATGGTGGAATGGCGGCTATGGCAACGGGGACTCCTTCAAAAACGATCCGACGGCTAACTGGCAGGCCTATCCGGTCTATTCTGACGATAACAAATGGAATGTGCATATGAAAACGACGGGCAGCACCTACACTGTTATTAGCAAAAATGCCAAACCGGATGTCGTCAAAGCCATTATGATCATGAATAATGCGCTTGTACGTGATGAAGCGACCTTTGATTTGTCAGTTAATGTGGCTTGGTATCCGCTTCGCAACGTTATGGCCGCGGCCAATGAGACGGAATATGAGTATGCAGAGCTTCTGAAAGTACTGAAAGGCGAGACCAATCCAGAGGATTATAATAAGCCGAACAGCTTGTACAAGCTGATGTATGCGGATGCGAAAAAGGTAAAAGACGTCATTAAGCCTCCGTTCGACGATCTAAATGTCAGCAACTTCAGTACAGCTAACTTCGGAGACTTCCAGCGCTTGTACTCCATCATGATTGGTGATCGTCCGTTCACAACAATTCCAATCGATAAAAAGGTCTTTAGCGTAACCTATAACCAAACTTCAACGATGGAAACGAAATGGGCTAACCTGAAGAAGATGGAGGATGAGACCGTTATGAAAATCATCCTTGGCCAAGCGTCCATCGACTCTTTCGATAAATTCGTGAAGGACTGGAAGTCTCAAGGCGGAGATGAGATTACAGCGGAAGTCGCCGAGCTCTTGAAGAAGTAACCGAGCATACTCTTGCAGAAGGCGCTGGCGTTTTTAAGTGCCTTTTGCAAGCTTTGTTATCCTGATAGGGAGACGGGAGGCTAGCCTTAGTGAGAAAATTAGGCCATCAGAAACACTATTATTTGATGCTGTTGCCGGGTATGGTCTGGCTTGTGATGTTCAGTATTGTGCCTATGTTTGGAATTCTGATGGCCTTTCAGGATTTCAATCCGGGAGCGGGGCTGCTTAAATCCGAGTGGGTGGGGCTCGAAAACTTCAAGTATATGTTTCAGCTTAATGACAGCAAGACGGTTATTGTTAATACCTTTATCATCGCAATCGGCAAAATCGTGCTTAATCTGCTCATTCCGCTCATCTTTGCCATATTGCTGAACGAGCTTCGCAGCATGCGCTACAAAAAGCTGGTGCAGACTGTCGTTTACCTGCCGCACTTTCTATCGTGGGTTATTATGTCAACGATTGTAATTGGAATTTTTGGCTATTATGGCGTTGTTAATACGGTTTTTGGAATGTTCGGCTTCGATCCTAAACTATTTATGGCGGATGCGGGGATATTCCGGCAGCTCATCATCGGTACGGATGTGTGGAAGGAATTTGGCTTTAACGCAATTATATATCTTGCGGCGTTAACAGGCATTAATCTCAATCTATATGAGGCGGCCGCCATTGACGGTGCCAATCGCTGGCAGTTGATTAGGCACGTCACGCTGCCTGCACTGTCAACCACGGTTGTCTTGCTGGGCGTCTTAAGTCTAGGCAACGTGCTAAACGCCGGATTCGATCAAGTGTATAACCTTTATAACCCGCTTGTGTATTCAACTGGAGATATTTTGGATACATGGGTGTACCGACTGGGCTTGCAAAATCTTCAATTCTCGCTCGCGACGGCGGCAGGTTTGTTCAAGTCGGTCATTAGCTTTGTGCTGATATTCATATCCTATCGTCTGGCGTATCGCTATGCCGATTACACGGTATTCTGAGGGAGGGCGCTGCATTGGTCAGAAATACAACGTTAGGCTCACGGACGTTCGAAATTGCCAATATCGTCGTCCTCGGCCTTTTGCTTATTAGCTGTATTTACCCGCTTTGGTACACCTTCTGTGTATCGATTTCCGAAAAATCCGCTGCTAATGCAGGCTTGGTTACGCTTTATCCCATTGGCTTCTCCTTGACGCCGTATAAGGAAATTATTAATGACGCTCTCTTCTTTAACGCGTTCTGGATTTCCATTCAGCGCACCGTGCTCGGTACAGGTTTTGCCTTGCTGATGACGGTATTAATGGCTTACCCACTGGCAAGGCCTAAGCGGGATTTTAAAATGCGCAATACCTTCATGTGGATTCTTGTCTTTTGCATGCTGTTTAACGGGGGCTTGATTCCGTGGTATCTCACTATTCAAAACTATCATTTAATCGATTCGATTTGGGCGTTAGTACTTGGCGGAGGAGTGCCGGTATTCGACGTGATCCTGATTATGAACTTCTTCCGCAATTTGCCGAAGGAGCTGAATGAGGCGGCGGTAGTCGACGGTGCTGGTCCTTGGTCAGTGCTGTTTCGGGTGTATATTCCTTGCTCCTTTCCTGTGCTTGCTGCAGTAGCGTTGTTCCTTAGCGTTTATCATTGGAATGAGTTCTTCAACGGGTTAGTGCTAATGAATACTGCGGCTAAATATCCGCTTCAAACTTATATCCAGCAGCTGGTCGTAAACATTCCGGTTGGCACCAATCTGACCCCTGAACAATATAAGAAGCTGTCCGAGCTGTCTAATCGAACGCTGAATGCGGCCAAGGTTTTTATAGCTATGGTACCAATGCTGATCGTATATCCTTTCCTGCAAAAGTACTTTGTTTCCGGTATTATGTTGGGCGCGGTGAAAGAGTAAGGCTGTGCCTGTGAGGAGGACGTGCCACTGGTCATTCCACTCATCAAACCGTTTGAGCAGCACACTTCGGCGAATTATGGCTTTGCACAGCCATGGTTCGCCACCAATACCATGAAAAAATCCGACCTCATGAGGTCGGATTTTTTGATTTTTCTGTTCATGCTAGTAGGGCAAATCTGTTTTTATAAGCTCTGCTTGCGAAGCTTGAGCACGTGAAACCCGACGACCAAAAGCCACCCAAGGTAGGATGCAATTAAGAATCGTCCAAATAAACCTGCAAGCACGTCAGGAGTGAACTGTCCATCTTGAGGGATTTGAATTATAAATAGCGCCATTAACACAAGCATAATTCCGCTGGTGATTAACAGTTGTCCGCGAATGGGCCTCCAAGCTTCATTGCGTACCAATGCAAAGCTGATCAAGAGGGCAGCGACAGGTGAATAGTCGAGCGTGGCGCCAATGGCATGCATTTTACCGCTGAACGTTGCAGCATCTGGGCTCACCGCTATAGGATCGGTCACAAAAATACCTGCTATTAAAATACCTGAGACACTTAGTCCAAGAATAACGAGCCCGATATATCCTAAGACGCTACGAATTTGTGAGAAGATTGAAACACCGGCACTTACGAGACTTACAGCGAGCAATATAAATGCAAAATGCATCATCCAGCCGAAGTTGCCTAAAGCGTACTCGCTAATAAAACGCCAAGTCGGATTGAATTCAGGCTCTAAGAGGTGTAGGCAACCCAGGATCAAGATGAAGAGTGATCCAGAGACGATAGACAATCGTGCGGCATTAGATGATATCGCGGATATAGGTTTTGCAATCAATAGTGGTTTAACTGATTTCGTATTCTCTAATGGCAATAATCTCGTCATTTTTCTTCTCGGACGATGTCATAATTGACAATCGTCTTCACTAGAATGCTCGGAGCCATYACGACCGCCGAATGATCCTGTCCGTCCAGCGTTTGGGATTCAACAAAAGGCAAAAGTTCGGTAAGTGCTTTGGCTGACTCGTGAAAGAGCGGTTCGCTGTTCTCGCCTGTCATAATTAACGTGGGAACATTTACTTTCCATCGGTCGGTTGGAAGCGGTTTGCCGGATTGCGTGTCACCCATAATCATGCCATCATAGGCGATTGTGTGAGACATGCTTTCCATCGCTTGCCAAGAAGGATCGGCTTTCATGTAGCCAATATATTCTTCCGGAATACCGAGAGCCTCGTACATGAAGTATTCGACCGCTTCGCTGCGTCTACCTGCTTGGTTTAGCGCGTTCAGATGGTGAACATATTCTGTAGGCAAGGGTTTACGGCTGTCATTAATAATGAATGGTGGTTCGTAAAGATACAGCTTCGAAACCTGATCTCCTAATCGACTTGCTGCTTCAAGGGCTAACACAGCGCCGGATGAGCTTCCAAACAGGCAAGCACTGCCGCCGGACTTATGGATTAGAGCCTCAATATCCTCGATTTCACGTTGGACGGAATAAGGTGCGACATCAGAGCTTTGACCGCGGCCACGGCGATCATAGTTGTAAACGGTGTAATGAGTTGCGAGCAGCTGGGCAAGCTGGGCTGCATCGCTATGGTCGGCCACGGCCGATGATATTAGGATAAAGGCAGGTCCATTTCCTAGCTTTTCATATGCAATCTTTGTTCCATCCTTTGAAGTAACTGTATCCATAAGTCCTCCCGTCGACGTTTCTAAGTATTCTTCAAGTCGGTCAAATGCATCATTGAAGCCTTCAATCATACCCATTGCTTCGGCATTTTCCAATTCCTCAGCACTTGCGAATCGTGTAACGATACTAAGCTTTGTGCCATTTGTTGTTTCCTCGAATTGAACAGTCGTTAGCATCTCGCTGTTCTCTACGACATTCCAGTCTTTGTCGGTAAACGAGTCGGTGTATACTAGTGTAAAGGGTTCAAAAACCTCTTGATAAACAGCTTTGCAGAAAGCCTCTTCCCCGCTAATGTCATCTGATTTGAGGCTATAACGCCAAATACCGCCGGGTCTTACGTCCATTTCATAGACGGTGGTTGTCCATAATTTAGGGCCCCACCAACGCGCAATATGTTCCGGGTTTGTCCAACCTTCCCAAGCAAGCTTGGGAGGCAATGCTAATATCCGTTCGATGGTAAGCTCACGAAGTTCCCGGTTTTTATGGATTTTTGTTTTTGATCGCATCTTCATTCATCCTTTTAGGTCATTTTCTAGTGCGTCAAATCGATTATTCCAAAAGGCTTGGTGATTTCGAACATTGCTGCGATAACGCTTGAGATAAAAGGATAGCATTAATCCTCCTTTTTATTGTAGTCGAGCATATAATCCTCAAAATGATCGAGACGCTCTTCCCAAAGGATACTAAATGAATCAAACCACGCATCCAGATCCTGAAAGGGCTTTGCTTCGAGGCTATATATTCGCTGTTGTGCCTTGTTGCGGGAGCGAACCAACCCAGCCTCGCTCAAAATACGTAGATGGCGAGACACCTGCGGCTGACCGATATTGAGCGCTTGGACGATCTCGCTCACCGATCGCGGTGCTTTTTTTAACAGCTCAACAATGTTGAAGCGGTTCGGCTCGGCGAGTGTAAGTAATGTTAATTGCATAGTTGTTGTGTTCATGCGCTTAATATACACTTAAGTGTATATACGCGTCAACGTATATAGCGAATTAATAAACTCATACATTGGTTGGTAAGTCGTAATACATGTCGAATAATTCAATCCACCGTTGCACTATTGGAGATTTATATTGGAGGAGATAGCATCTTAACTGGAAGGATATTGAAGTCGCCAAAGCGAATTATTTAACGGTGCATGTTTTGAATCGGGGTTTAAAAACAAGAGATATACTCGTGGCTGGTGATATGAGTTTGCACCGCCTATCCCAACTGAGATTTTAAAATAGGAGGTCGTTTGAACTAACGGATAGGTTAGCGGAGCAAATCGTAGTGCATTATTTTGTGGTAATTGTTTAAAGTGAGGTGTCTAAACAATGGAACTGGTAAATAAAATTGAAGTCGTAACGATGAAGAGTGAGTATTGTAAAGTTGAACATCACACTATTGTCATTGATGGTACTCCTCTGGATTTATTGCTTCATAATTACTATCCTTCAAATAACCTTCTAGGCATGATCCCAACAATTATTGAATGGGTCTACGACTTGAAAGAGAAAGAATGTATTAAGGGAAGGTTCAATTCGGTAAGCAAAGAGGTTGTTTTGCCAGTACTAATGTGCCCAGATGATTGCGATTTGACGTGTACAGTAATTGTTGCAAATGTAATTAAAGCGGATGGGTACATTATCTGGAAGAAACTTGGTATTGATAGGAGTACAAGGGAAGATATGCTTCTGGGATGCGAAGGAATTGGTTCAAAAGTTAATTGGCTTGATGAAATCCCTATTATGACTTTTGAGGAAGCGCAATATAGCTCTCATCTCAGAAAAATTTACGATTAAGCTAACAGGCAGAATAATCTAACTATCTGACGAAAATATAGAAAAAGAGATCGTTTCTAAAGGGGATTAGTATGTGCAAACAGAAGAAATGACGGTCAAGAAACTAGTATTAGTGGTAGTTGTCCTTAATATAATCGTGGGCATGCTGAGTGGATGTGGCGATAGACCCAATCCGCCTGAGAATATACAGAAGGCAGGAAAGCAAGTGGATATTTACGTTGATGGGAATAAAATTCTTATTACTAACAAACCTTTTATAGAGGGACGAAGATTGTATCTTCCTCTTGATTCGGTACTTACTGCCATGGGTTGGACTTATAATCACGAAGAAGATGGATCTTTAGCTATCTCTTACAAAACATTAAATGGAAGTGGCACGACCTATATGCATGATGAGTGGGAAGATACGCTTCGACTAATTGATGGGCATATTTATATTCACTCCAAACGATTAAGTGGTTTAACAGATTCAGAGATCGTTTTTAATGCTGAGACAGGTAAAGTCATGATTACGACTTCTCCAAACCCAGGAGAGGTCACAAATGAAGACAGGGAGGAATTGCTCGCATGGCAAGCGAAGCAAGAAACGGTCACAGAGAATACAATGAGTGCAGAAGAAAGTGAGCAGATCAATTACGGAAAATATTCTGATCTGGATATATTCAGCGACCTGTACTCCTTAGATAAGGAACTTGAAGAAGAAGGACTATCGTTATGGGACGAGCTCGGCTTTTACGGCGGTTATTACCAGAGTGAGTATGGGAATACTCCTTGGGATATTATTTCGTTTGGGTGGACGGGTGGAGATGGCGAACACTACGGCTTCTTAACGGAATTTGGATCTGTCCCGGATTTAAATAATGCCCCTATCGTAAGAGTTTCTCCAATGGGTGGGGATGAAGCTGGAGAAGTCATTGCCAACAATATTAGGGAGTTTTTAAGCGTAATTGCTATTGACAGTACTTTTATATATATGTCGTTTGAAAGTGATGAGGCCTACCAAAACTACTTACAAGAGGAAGAGGAAGCGCAATATGAATGGGCACCAACCGAGGAAGATCAAGCGAATCGCCGTAAGGTCATGTCCAGACTGGTAGATGCGCTAAACCTACCTAAAATCGATCATCCATATACATACCTTGATCGAGTGAAAGCAGCGAGGGAGAAACAAATTGTTGTCGCTACTCCTGATGGACTAGGGGTAACTAATATACATCCTGGGGATAAAGGTCGGCAACACGAAACACTTCTGGTGGATGATGATTTGGAAGCTGAAGAATTGCAGGGCTATTTAAAGCGGGCTACCTATGCTGGCAAACTAGCATTGATACGTACATTTAACGCAAAGGGCTTTCATAGCGAGGAAGTCGAAAAAGTAATGGTAGAAGAAATGACCAGACTGGGACTAACCGATGAGATTGCCAGAATGAACGCATCAGCTTGGTAGATGTTAAAGTGTCATAGAATTAACGGGACGCAATAGTTCAATAAAAAAATAGAAGCAGCCGATTGTAATGATCGGCTGCTTCATTACGCTATGCAGTTACTTCAAACACAAAACAAGAAAATGGTCTATTTATGATGAATACCTTCATATCTAAGTTAGTGAAAAAATAAACTGTAAGTTACACGGAGGGAATTATGAAAAAAAATGTTGAAATATTTCTGGAACATATCGAAGCAACATTCGGAGATGAATATCAAATAAAAAGGATAAATTCAATTGATGATGGTAGTCCAATAAACTTATTTATATATAACGACTTACCAGAAAAAGGTATGATGACATTTATAACCTACGGGCTTTCGGAAGCAGACCATTCAGAATGGGTAGGGGGAAAGCCGGAATTAATATTGAGTTTAGAGACAAACGACCCTTCATGGGGCTTTGCTATAGCTCACTTAGTTGCAGAGAGAAGAGGTATTAAGAGATTTTCATTTGGCGATTTATTTATATTTGATGAACCAGTAAGCGAAGAATCTGATATGGTTGGCTTTTTTGCGTTTGCACCTTCAATAATAGACAATGTAACCTCAAGAATTGAAACAACTGACAAGCCTATATTTTTAACTGGGATGTACCCGATTTACCGAGAAGAGATTGAATTGTATAACGAAGTAGGTTTACAGGAATTTTGGTTTACTGAAGGCTTCGATTTATACAATGTTAAGAGAAAGAACTTAGCCTTTAAATGATTTTTTTGTTACGAGAATTAGTTAGTTAAATAGAAAACATTAATGTGTTGGCTTTGCGGAACCTACTCTCATTTTATATGAAGCTTACTAGCGGGCCAATTGAAAGATCTGAAATAAATTACTACGAAATGGGTTGATTCCGTTTTGAGATACAACATGAATGTTGAACCGAGCGGCAATAGTGATTAAGTATGAAATATGATGATGTATTAATAAATCAACCAAAACAAAAGCTAAAAATTGTATTCGTTCGTAACATATCACTTGCATTTTCGTCTGAAGGTTATACTGAATAGGGGTGAAAATGTTGAAAAAGTTAGTATTAGGAGTAGCCTTATTAATTTTCGTATGTGTATTTGCTGGTTGCAGTTCCTCGTCAGACGATAAAAAGGGGAATTACATTATTGCAAAGGAAGAGCAAAAAATCTTAGTAGCGAAGGACATCTCTTGGAAAGATGCAGAAAATATGGACTTTGAAACATTTAAAAAGAATGATATTGAGTTAATAAATTATATTGTTGAGGATACTCTGCTCTACAACGAGCTGGGGATAGGTGAATCAGTTAATATAACTCCCAAAACGAATGATAAAGGTGAATATGTTGTAATGCAATCTTATCCTCCACAAATTGTAGCCGGCAAAATAGAAAGGCAGAAGCACTAGGCGGGTTATAGGTCGTTAAGCTTTTGCTATCTGTAGGATAAAATACGGGTAGAGATCTTTTATAATTATTTAGTAAATTGAAAATAGGCAATCTCGTTGGTAATATAGGCAAATAAGCATGCGATAGGAGTAAATGGTGTCGTGATTATTGTTGTTCTTAATCAGTTGAAAAAATAACTGAATATATGAGGTTTGGCTCAATTGGATGTGATCGCAGTTATGATCTGCATATCTGCTATTTAGCTGAACTCGTACATTAAGAATAATAGCAATATCATACGACCTTACTCTAACGCCACTTATGTGCGCGGTAATTGTATACTTATGTCAGGTATGAAGAAATTCATTCCTGTGAATAGGGATCACTTAGGAGATTAGAGGCTGCAGATGAAGCTATGTTCATCTGTAGTCTTTTTGTCGTTCTCGAATGTCTTCTGGAGAGGTATCAAACGGTAATGATTTGTGTTTTCATTCTATTATTTTGTGAATTTACAAGGAGGTATGGAGGATGCAATTAAACAATTGGTCTATGGATACCATTACTTATGATTTGTCGAAGGAATATTCTATTCGGATGGCGGAGCCAGAAGAATGGGGATTGTATTGTTCTGTATATTATAATATGCAATATAATGGTTTTTTTAGAGAAGAAAGCTATGCAGCATCGCGAAGAAATTCATTTTGGATTTATAAGGGAGAGAATAGAATCGGTGGCGTAAGAATGGCGCCCAACGTAATTTACCATTTGTTTTTTATTCCTCCTTTTAATGATGCATTCAAGATATTGAAGCTGCTTAAAAAAATAGTAATGCATTGGTCTGACAGATCGCAGCCAATTAAGACTTTTGAGGTTCTTCCTGATCAAGTTCAATTATTTGCGAGGGCAGGCTTCTGGGCGGATGAATTCAGATGCCGTTGGATGCAGCGTCCTACAGATCATTTCGAAGTGATCTGGGATGATAATCTAATTATTAAAAGTCCCCAAATTGAAGAGAACGAAATGGGAGCTAAGCGATTCATCAATGAAGATGAAATTGCTCATTGTGAATATGAAAGCTTTAAAGGCGGATTTGAAGCAGTAAGGAGAAAAAAGTTTTCTTTAGAAGATTTTATTCCAAATGAAGATCCTAATTATTCGAATGACATATTAGTTCAGGCTTCAACACTAATCTATAATAAGAACTCTGGTCAGCTCATTGCCAATTGTCGTCTTTGTCTACAAGATAACATGGCAGCAGTATATAGTATCGGTGTAATACCTGCTCATAGAGGAAGAGGGCTGGCTACACTTATGCTGCAAAGAGCGCTGAGTATGCTGAAAAATAAATATTCAATTCTACGATTGTATGTGATGGAAGGTAATGATGCAGAATCTGTTTATTTTAATCTCGGGTTCGTGCCCGGAGTACAGGAGATACAAAATATGTATATACCTGCGCAACCATAGCGGGGTGACCGTTTGATTTTTTCGATTTTTCTGATTTTTTAAAGTAAATACTTGAAATGTATGGTATGGTATTTTGTGGTGAATGTCATACCATAGGGGCTGTGTAAGAATGATAGGGGATACGACGGAAAAAGAGCGGACGATATTTGATCATGCTGGAAATACAATTAAGACAGAAGATCGAGAGATTCGTATTCTTGCCAAGTATGAGGAGCCATTGGTTGTCGTACTAGGAAATGTGCTTAGCGATGAGGAATGCGATGAGCTAATTAGACATTCTAGGGAACAATTGCAGCGTTCAAAAATAAGTGGAGATCGTGCAGAGAACCAAATTAGAACGAGCAGTGGAGTATTTTGTGAGGAGAATGAGACGATTACAAAAATCGAAAAAAGATTCTCTCAAATTATGAATATTCCCATTGAGCATGGCGACGGCTTGCAAGTTTTGCTATATACCCCTGGCCAAGAGTATCAGCCACATTATGATTTTTTCGCAGAAACAAATCGAGCAAGTGCTAACAATCGAATTAGTACGCTTATAATGTATTTGAATGATGTGGAGGAAGGCGGAGAAACGGCGTTCCCTCTGCTTAATATTTCAGTTTTTCCTAACAAAGGCATGGCTGTTTACTTTGAATATTTTTATAACAATAATGAAATAAATGATTTCACCTTGCATGCAGGTACACCGGTGATTAAAGGTGAAAAGTGGGTAGCGACGATGTGGATGAGAAGACAGGCGCTGCGCATTTCATAAAGAGTGATTAGGAAGCAATGAATATAAGGAATCATACTACTCCCAGCAATCTAATCATTGCGCTTAGGCGAATTGTCGTTGTACTTTGGCGTAGTTCGCCTCCACTATGTGAAACCCCGACCATAAGAGGTCGGGGTTTTTGCTTGTCCAGTTATTAAGCAGCCATTTTAATATTTAATTAATAGGTTGATTACATCACTTAAAACCCTCGTAAGTCTTCATAAAGTACTTAAACAGACACTATGCTACGGTATTACAGCTTCAGCTTTCTAATGCCTCTAGGCAGCAGATCATTGTGGGTTCGGGCAAAAAGAATTTAACTTTCCCCTACTTATAAATCCAATAAAAAAGAGACCCTCAGGCGTCTCTTTTTTCCATTTATAAATTCAAACGGATAAATTAGTAAGATTTAGGAGCTTGTTCGGTTATTCTCTGATAAAATTAAGCATAAGGAGTTTAATATCTATATTTTAACGATGTAGCTGTGTTGATAATGATGCTTCTTAAAAAGTTGAATTGGAGTAAGTTACTGTAATAGCAGGGGAAGTGTGAACGTTGGATAACGGGAGATTTTTGAAGCTGTTTGGGCTTATTGGCGGTGTTGCGATTCTGAATATTGTTGTGTTGTCACCTGGACTTCTAGGTGTGGAAATAGGAGGTGAAAGTGTACTTGAAACGGCTTCAGGCGTAACGTTATTGGTTGTGAGCCTGCTTGTTATGTTATATGGGAGTTATAGTTTGCTTTTTAAACCGCCAGTTGCGCTGCCTGTAAAAAACATTTCAACGCGTGAGGATTATATCGCAGCGCTTCAACCGTATCGACATGCAAAAGACCTTAAAAATGATATGGCTCTTGCTTTGGATCAGCTGGAACGCATAGATAAGAAGAAGAACGCCTTGACCGAGGTTCTTAGTCAGCGATTTGATCAGACGGAGTTAAGCTATAAGAAGTTCGATTCGGTTATTTATGARGTTGAGAAGCTGTTCTATCTTAATATTAGAGGTATTCTCAATAAGCTTAGTGTATTCAATGCCTCTGGATACTCCAACTTTGCAGGCCAACAACAACCCGCGGGGCTATCTAACAAGCTAGTACAGGAAAAAACAAATTTATACAAGGAGTACTTATCCTACGTGACGGGTTATCTTCGTGCGAATGAGGAAATTTTGCTTAAGCTAGATAAATTATTATTGGAAATATCGCTGTTAAACAGTACCGACTATAGAGATGTTGAGGAAATGTCATGCATGAAGGAAATCGATATATTAATCAAGCAGACTAAATTATATAAGCATGGAGAGGGAGACGGATATGGCAGGTAAGGGGAAAGCTTTTGTAGTGATAGGAGCTATTGCAGTGTCTGTTTTTTTGCTTGTTTATTTGGGCATTAGCTTAACTTCAAATTTAGGTAAAACAAAAACGCAGATCACGACGGAAGATGCAGCGAAAAAGCTTGATAAATTATATAAAGATGTGTCTGTGAAAACGATAGAGCCAATCAAGGGTCAAATCGATCTTGATCCCGCGTCAATTGGTGATTCCTTACCCGATATTTCGAAGTTTCCGGTTTCAGTAACTAATACAACGGACAGCTTTGTAGAGATTTTCTCATCCACAGAGAAATCAGGAACGGGTGTTGATGGCTGGTTAAACGAGGTGGCTGAGGAATTCAATAAATCCAATACGACGGTAAATGGAAAGCCAGTTTCGGTCATGATCCGTAATATTGCGTCGGGAACTGCTGCTGATTATATCAGATCAGGCAAATATATACCGGATGCTTTTRCGCCTTCCAACGAGCTGTGGGGAGAAATGGTGAAAGCGGATGGCATCCAAGCTGAGCTGGTCTCTAAGCGTCTTGTTGGCAATGTTACTGGCATTGTAGCAACGAAGGCGAAATATGATGAGCTTGTCGATAAATACGGTTCTCTGAATTTGAAAACAGTAACCGACGCTATCGCGGATAATGAGCTGGCTATGGGGTATACAGATCCATTTGCCAGTTCTACAGGGCTAAATTTTCTGGTGACTGCTCTCGGAACCTTTGACAGCTCCAACCTGCTTGGAGAGAAAGCGGTTCAAGGCTTTGAGAAGTTCCAGGCAAATGTACCGTTTATTGCTTCTACCACGCTGCAAATGCGTGAGGCAGCCAAGACAGGTATGCTTGATGCTTTTGTTCTTGAGTATCAAACCTTTGTGAACGCAACAGATTTCAAAGCGGGTTATGTATTCACCCCTTTCGGCGTCAGGCATGACAGCCCGCTTTATGCTTTAGGTGATTTGCCAAAGGATAAGCTCGATATTATTCAGAAGTTTGCCGATTTTGTGGAACAAGAAAAATATCAGAAATTAGCGGAGCAAAAGGGCTTTAATGGCCTGAATGACTATAAGTCAGAGCTTGAAGCGGTGGATGGCAGTATTTTGTCTGCTGCGCAGAAGCTGTGGAAGGAAAAGAAGAACGGAAGTAAACCGATTGCGGCTGTGTTTGTAGCAGACGTATCAGGGAGTATGGGCGGTGAGCCATTAAACCGATTGAAGGAATCGCTGCTGAAAGGACAAAAGTTTTTGGGACGGGACAACAGTATTGGATTCGTTTCTTACTCCAGTGATGTAGCCATTAATCTTCCTATAGGGAAGTATGACACGAATCAGCAGTCGATGTTCGTTGGGGCCATAGACAGCCTTCAAGCCAGTGGAGGAACAGCTACTTTTGACGGTATTGTGGTGGCGATGAAAATGCTTCAGGATGAGATGGCCTTAAATTCAGATGTGAAGCCGCTGATCTTTGTGCTCAGCGACGGGGAAACAAATGAAGGGCATTCGCTTAAAGATATTAGAGGACTGATTGAGACGTACAAAATCCCGATCTACACGATAGGCTACAATGCGAACATCAAGGCGCTTCAAAGTATTTCGAGCATCAATGAGGCGGCCAGCATTAACGCAGATACAGAAGATGTTGTTTATAAAATCAGCAATTTACTCAACGTTCAAATGTAAGGATTATCAATGAGGAGGGGCTTCAATGTCATTTTCTATGGAAGTAATTAGTGAGGAAAAACTGAAATCAGCAATGGAGGAGCAGGTTAAGCCCGAGCCAGAGGAATTAACGCAGCTGAAGGAGCTGGCTTTAAATAATGTTTCTACGATTTTGGCATTGGATATTGAGTCATTGGAGAAGCGGAAGGCGGTCTTGCAATCCATCGATAGCTTCGGGATGAGCTCCATGCGGTCATCCTCGGAGAAAAATGCTCTTTTGCAGGTTTCTGTAGGGAATTTATCCAAAACAGGGGATGAAGGCGGGGAAGTAGCCAAGGGCTTGGCGGAGCTGCATCTTCAGTTAAAAGATCTAGATCCCAGCGTCATAGATTTTGCGAAAAGCGGCGTATTAGGCATGTTGTTTAACCCTTTGCGGCGTTATTTTGTAAAGTACCAGAAAGCAGATGCTGTCATATCGGATATCATATTATCTTTGGATAAGGGAAAAACGGTATTGAAAAATGATAATACAACCTTGGAAATTGAGCAGCATGCTCTCAGGGAGCTCACTAAAAAGCTTCAAAAGGAAATCCAGCTGGGTGTGTTAATGGATTCGGAAATTGAATCGCAGATCGAAGCAGCTAAACTGCGTCAAGAATCTGAAGACAAAATTCTGTTCATCACAGAGGAAGTTTTGTTTCCTTTGCGCCAGCGTCTCATGGATTTGCAGCAAATGCTGGTCGTTAATCAACAGGGGATTATGGCAATTGAAGTTGTCATGAGAAATAATAAGGAGCTTATGAGAGGGGTAGACAGAGCAAGGAACGTTACCGTTTCTGCCCTGAAAATTTCAGTCACAGTGGCCAGCGCACTCTACAATCAAAGGATTGTACTAAAAAAGATTGAGCTTCTCAATCAAACCACGGACACTCTCATCAGCGGCACTTCAAAAATGCTGAAAGATCAAGGCGCAGCGATCCATAAGCAATCACTTGAAACAAATATTTCAGTCGACACGATGAAACAGGCTTTTGTTGATGTGCTGTYGGCACTAGATTCAATTAGCACCTATAAGCAGGAGGCGCTTCCTCGTATGCGTGAAACCATTAGTCAGTTCAGAGAACTGGCAAATGAGGGAGAAAGCAGAATTTTGCGGCTTGAGAAGGGGCAAAAGTTAGGCTTGTAGATTGCACGATGGGAAGGGAGATTGCTCCTCACCTCACATTGCTAAAATCCGACCATATAAGGTCGGATTTTTTAAATTTGTTAGATATACTAAACCCCCTTCTTCTATTAAACTAATGATATAAGCAGGATAAAGTGATTACTATTATTATAGAAACTATAACTAAATAACGACACGAATAGGCTTATTAAAATGCTGTGAGAAACTAGTAGTGAAATGAGGGTAACGATGAAAATAAAGCTATTTAGCAAAGCGGATCCTAATGTTTCATTTTGGAAATGGTTTAGTAGCAGGGAGTCGGAAATTTATGAGAATTTCGAGGATAATAAAGAATGTTTTCTAGATGAAATTAGTAATAAACTTAAGGTAATAGATGATAATTTAACATTTGAAATCAGTACGATAAAAGAAGGGGAGAAGAGAGAACTTATCATTTCTGCAGATGGGATTGCGGATTCATTTGAAACTGTGGAAAGTCTCTGCAACGTAGCTCCACATTATTCTAATTGGACTATAATAAAGTTTAGACCAAGGATGAATTCAGAAAGCTTGCAAATTAGTATGGGGGATATTCAATTATCCTACGATGATATTTTCTTCACATATGAAAACAAAGGGCACTATATTGACCTAAGCATTCATATCGAGAAATATGATCCCAACGATAATCGGTATACTTTCGCATATTTCATTCTATTGGACTCATTAATTGGTGAATATGACGCAGTATCAAAAATTGGCAATACTCAGTTTTTCACAATTACAGATCATGAGCAAGATGAATGTAGAAAATTTTACGAATTAATAGATATTATAGATGAGTTACCTTAAGTTATAGTTAATCATGCTATAAAGATGAAATGAACAAACACCCCCGGCGATAAACTCTGGGGGTGTTTAGCTATTTATTCTATTCAAAACTAACAGCAACGACTCCGCCAATTTGTTTCATTTCGGCTACGATTTCCTTCGGCTCCATGGTTCTTGGGACGACGATATCAAGCTTTACTTCCCAGCATAGCGGCATATCAAGCGATGGACGTATCCGCTGCAGCATCATTTTTTGCGTCATAATCGAGCGGCTGGCAAGCCTCTGGGTGACGATGTCCAGCAGTTCCTCTTCTGTCTCCGCCTGAATGGTAAGCTTTCTAACCTTCTTGCTCTTCAGAAAACGGTGCTCCACTTTATTGAAAACCCATAATGTGATGAACACAAGAATCGTTCCTGCCGCTGCGCTGAAATAAAAGCCCGCACCGATCTGCAGCCCAATGGCTGCGACGACCCATAAGGAAGCGGCTGTTGTCAGCCCTGTAATAGACTTGCCTGTGAATAGAATCGTTCCGGCTCCGAGAAAGCCGACGCCGGTAATGACAGCCGTTGCTAACCGCGCCGGGTCAATCCGTACGTTGGGCTCTCCCGCAAACTCAGCAAAGCCGTAAATCGACAGCAGCATGATCATCGAAGAGCCGAGACAGACCAGAATATGCGTGCGAAGCCCAGCCGGATGATTTTGCTGCTCCCGTTCGAAGCCGATGAGACCGCCAAGAAATACGGCCAGAGACAACCGGATTAGGATGGTGGCATGGTCAATAACCCACGGGTTATCCAAGGCGATCACCGACTAATTGGAACCATCAACCGTTCGCGTTTGCGGAATATGGCCCATTCTCGATACCCAATTTCATATAAATGGCTGCCGATGGCCGAGAAATGCTCGCCTACGCGTTCGGGCTGGTGCGCATCGGAGCCGAAGGTCACCTTAACCCCATAATGGAGCGCGCGTTCTAGGAAATAGCCATCCGGCACCCAATTGTTGTCGGAAGAATTGATTTCAATGACGACGTCGCTAGCAGCGATTGCTTTCAACGTGACGTCGGCAGCTTCTGTGCGGAGCTCTGGATAACCGTAGAAGTAGCGGTTCAATGAATCTACATGACCTAAAATATCATATAATCCACATTTGGCGGACTGAGCGATATAATCATAAAATAAATTTTTTACTTCCAATTTACGTGCTGCAGTCAAGCCTTCCCAATACTCTGAATCGTATATGCCGATACCGGCGAATTCATGCACAGATCCAATAACATAATCAAAAGGATAAGAAGCGATAACCGAGCGGTATAAATCCAGATGTTCAGGTAAAAAATCAGCTTCGATGCCGAGCAGCACCTCTATTTTTTCTTCATAGTCTTTCTTTAGCTCCAAGACCTCTCTAATATAAGCTGGAAACTCACTTTTTGCCATGCTGCCAGTTAAGGAAGGACGATCTTCAGCAATTGCGAAAAATGGCGTATGATCCGAGATGCCGATAATATCTAATCCCTGTGCTATTGCTGCTTCGATATATTCCTTGACCGAACCAACTGCGTGTCCGCAGCGTTCATGATGCGTATGATAGTCAAACTTCATGTAGTACCTCCGATGAATGCGTGATGAATACTAGATACATTTAGCCTTTAGAGCCGGATACAACGATTCCTTGAATGAAATACTTTTGAGCAAAAAAGAAAATGAACAGCAGCGGCAAAATCGCGACCAGCGAAGCTGCCATCAACAGATGCCACGGTGTTGCCCCGTATGCAGCTGTAAAGTTAGCGAGCCCGAGTGAAACCGGGTATTTCGTCATATCGTTCAAATAAATGAGCGGTCCGAATAGATCATTCCATCTCGATATCAGCTCCAAAATAGCCGCAGTTGCGAAGGCTGGCATGGAGAGGGGAATCAGGATGCGGAAATACATCGTGAAATGGCTTCCTCCGTCGATTTTGACGGCTTCATCCAATTCTTTGGTAATGCCCAAATAAAATTGACGCATTAGAAAAATGGTAAAGGAGCTTGCTGTAAAAGCTGGAATCACGAGCGGCAGATACGTGCCTGTCCAGTGCAGCTTTGTAAACAGTAAATATTGCGGAATCAAGGTGACTTGGGACGGAATCATCATCGTACTGAGGACAAGCCCGAATAAAAGCATACTTCCGCGTGCCCGCAATCTCGCAAAAGCGAATGCGGCCATCGACGAGGAGAATACGACTGCACCTACCGTCACGGCTGAGTACCACACCGAGTTCCATAGGAAACGAGCCATAGGGGCATCGATAAAAATCTGCTTAAAGTTGATCCACTGCAAATGGGCTGGAAACCACGTCATCGGAACGCGATGAATTTCGCCGATGGTCTTAAGCGAAGTGGAGAGCATCCAAAACAGCGGAAATGCGAACAATAGAACGCCTCCGTATAGAAGGATGTAGATGATTGTTTTGTCCATCAGACGCAGATCGCCGTGATTGTACGATTTTTTTCGCTTCATAATAAAGGAACCTCCTTTACTTCGAGTCATATTCATAGTGGACGAATTTTTTGGAGCCCCACAGCGATACGAGAGTCAGGGCGAAAATAAGCAGGAATAATATCCATGCCTGAGCGGAGGCATACCCCATCCGGAACTGCTTGAATGCAGTATCAAATAAATAATACACGTAGAAATAGGAGTTCCAGTCCGGCCCTCCCTTCGTGATAACGTAGGCTTCTGTAAAGATTTGCAGCGATCCGATCATGCTAATGATGGTATTAAATAAAATGACAGGTGAAATAAGCGGAATCGTAATTTTAMGGAACTTTGCGAAACCGCTCGCCCCTTCCATAGATGCGGCTTCAAACAGATCTGCCGGCAGCGATTGCAGCGCGGCAAGAAAGATCACCATCGTGCTGCCTGATGCCGTCAATTGCATGAGTACCATGGATGGAACGACCGTACCCGGGCTCGTAAACCAACCTGGTCCTTGAATGCCAAACCAATCATAAAGGACTGAGTTCACGACACCGAACTGCGGGTTAAGCAGCCATGACCACAAAAAGGAGACGGCTACACCAGATATGATGCTTGGTGCGTAATACAGTGTGCGAAGGAGCGATTGCCCCTTGATTTTTTGATTAAGAAGAACGGCAACAATCAAAGATGTGAGTATCGTAAACGGTACGGCCATTACGCTGTAATAGAGAGTCACGGACAAAGACTTGTAAAACAGCCGGTCTCCGAACAGCGTGCTGTAATTGCTTGTTCCTGCAAATGTCGGGGACGAGATGACATTGTAATCAGTGAAGCTGAGCAGCAGCGAGATGAGAATCGGTCCCCCGGTGAAGCATATAAAGCCGATAAACCAAGGGGCTATGAAAAACCAAAACGACCGTTCCTCGCGCTTCATGGCCAGCGAAAGCTTTCTCATGGGCTACCTCCGTTGGGCCGGCGGACGCCTTCTAATGAAGGGAATCCGCTCGGCTGAAATTTAATTAAAGCTCTGGCTGCTATTGATTCAAATTCAACGATAGGAGGTTATCATTCAACACTTTCAAACCGTCGGCTATGCTCTTCTTGCCTCCCCATACCAGATAGAGCGATTGGTTCATCGTTTCTAGAACCGTATTGAATTTGACGATCAAATGGTTTTCAGCTTCCCGGCCATACTTGATCGAGCCTTCGTGTACCTGCTTGAATGCCTCAGGATCCATGCCGATTTCTGCACCCATTTTGTCATACCAAAGCTTGAATAGGCTTGCGTCTGCCGGCGTTCTCCCTACTTCATTCATGTAACGGTAGGCACCGCCGCCTTCAGCTGGATTAGCTAAATGCCGGACAAATTCCCATGCTTCGTCGGGATGCTTGCTTGTTGCCGAGATGCTCCAAGGGTCAACATAAAGGGTAACCTTGCGTCCATCATGATAGGGAACAGCCGCAACGCCCCATTTGAAATCCGCTTGCTTGTAGGAGCCGAGTCCCCAGCCGCCGGAAATGTACATTCCTACTTTGCCGGTAAGGAAAGGATCGCCCAGCTGCGCGGATGCGGCTACTGTCTCTGCGTCCGGCGCTACTTTGTATTTATTGATTAAATCCACATTGTATTGCAGTGCTTCGACGTTAATCGGCTTCATTAGATCAGGCTCACCCATTACGCCGGATGTATAAGCTTCGGGCTTGAATAGATCTCCTCCGAATAGCCACGTCATTGCATTTGCGCTTAATGCACTGGAGAAACCAAAAACCTGCTTGCGAGCGTCACCTACGTCATGGGACAGCTTTCGTGCGGTTTCGAGCATCGCATCGAAATTCCAGGACTTATCATCCCAGTCGGTCGTCGGGTAAGAAAGGCCAGCAGCATCGAATAAGTCCTTGTTGTAATAAAGATAAGTAGCGTTGCTTACGAGCGGGATACCGTAATTTTTACCGTTGATTTTATAAATATCGAGCAGGTTAGGGTCCATGGTATCGAGCTCGGGAGCCCCTTTCTCAATATAAGGAGTAAGGTCCTTCAATGCGCCCATCTTCATATAAGTAGCAAATCCGCTATCCGCCTGATTGGGATTCCAAACATCCGGTGCATTGCCGCTGGCAATCAAGGTCGTCAGCTTTTGATCGAATTGATCGTACGGGATATTCTCAAGCCGCACTTTTACATTCGGATGGCTTTCTTCGAAGGTCGAAACCATCGCGTCCTGCCATGCCTTTTTGTCCGGGTCTGCTGCCATCACCCAAACGATCTCAACCTTATCCTTGCCGTTGTTCTTTACCCCTCCGTTGCTGTTAGTTTTTGAACCGGCTTCACCGCCGCAAGCAGACAACGTGGTAGAAAGAGAAAACAAAAGAAGTGCACTCATCACTAAACGATTTTTCGTTATTAGATTTTTCATGACAACCCCCGTATTCGTTTTTTTGAACCTACATTTACAAAATGTTAATAAAACTAACTTTAATTATTGTAATTTCGCTCTAAAAGCATGTTCTATTATGCATCACCCACTGTTGTTATGCCTTATTGCTAACCAATATAGCATATGATAATATGAATTATAAGCACATATCTTATCTAATTTATCGTTTTTCTACGTATATTACTTTGAATATAAACTCATTACTTTACATGGTGGTGTAATGTTTATGGAGTCGAATTTTTATGAAGCTGCGAAGTTTGATATTAGTCGCGAGAGAAAAACTGACACAAGCATGCCATCACGTCATTATCATAATGGCTATGAAATCTTCTATCTCGTCTCTGGTGATATCAGCTACTTTATCGAGGATAAAAGCTATCAGGTGGTTGGCGGCGCGTTATTGATCATCAATGTGAATGAGATTCATAAGCTGGTCAATTCAAGCAGAGAATCATTTGAGCGGATTACGCTGTTGTTTCAAGAGGAATTCCTTGAGGATATGTTTCCTTACAATGACAGCTTTCATGTGCTATCCAGCTTTTCAAGCGGCAAAAATTTCATGCCCTTAAACGGCCAAGAACAAAGCATGATCGAGAAGCTTTTCGATAAAATGATTGCGGAATTTATAAAGCAGCCTCCCGGCTATGAATATTATTTAAAAACACTGCTGTTCGAGCTGCTTATTTTCCTTTACCGCAAGACGTCAACGCTGCCTGCAGCTGAACATGACGGAAGCAATCCGATCAATAAAAAGATTTTTGAAATCGTCGATTATTTGAACCAGCATTATCATGAAAACCAAACGATTCAGGGCATATCCAGCAGGTTTTTCATCAGCTCCTCTTACTTTTGCAAAATGTTTCGGGAGAACACAGGCTTCACCTTCACAGAGTACTTGAACAATGTTCGAATCAAGGAGGCACGCCAGCTCTTAACGGGGAGCACCTTGAAAATAGCTGATATTGCTGAAAAGGTCGGCTTTGAGAGCATGACGCATTTTGGACGTATTTTCAAAGATATTACCGGCCATTCACCGCTTAAATACCGTCAAGCTTATAAGTTTGAATTGAATTAACCCAAAAAAAAAGCCAACACCGACGCAAATCATGCGCGGTTGTTGGCTTTTTTAGATTAAGCTAGTTATAGTTCAACCTTATTTCTGCGACTGTTCTACCTGTGCGATTAACGCATCTACCGCTTCATCCACGAGGTCAGGACCATAATTCCATTTATTACGGGTTATGTTTAAGACACGATTATTTTTTACTGCGGGAATAGCTTTATAGAGAGGCTCTTGGAATAGCTTTGTCATCTCTTCCAGCTCATCATCCTTCATTTGTGTGAAGAAATAGTCGGCAGGCCGATCAGCCAAAGATTCCATCGACAACGCAGCGCCCCCGTCGGCAAATTTCTCAAATTGCTCTGGCATTTGGAATCCTAAATCCTCATAGATCAGCTTGCCCAAAGTACCGCCTTTGCCTCCCAATAGAACCTCGCCCTTATAAAGAATGAACGTGATGGCGGTTGTACCTTCTTTAATATTAATATTGATCTCATCTCGGATACGCTCAAGCTTCTCCTCGAATTTAGAAATCCATGCTTCCGCCTCTGGCTTCCGGTTCATGACATCGCCCATCGCTCGGAGCGTATTGATGACATCTGGATCGCCGCCCCATGCTACGGCAACCGTTGGAGCTATTTTCTGATAAGTTTCGTAGATTTCAGCGCTATGATAGTCTGGCAGTATAATGATGTCTGGTTGCAGGGCAGATATGGCCTCTGCATTGCCAAGTCCATCACCAATGCTTTCGGCCTCTGTCATGGTGTCTGGATATTGTTCAAGTGTACCTTGATCGACCCCAACTGGCTCTAGTCCTAGCGGCAGCAAATAACCACCGTATGTAATGACGACAGCCTTGCTCGGCTTAACAGGGATAGTCACTTCTCGCCCTAATGCATCCTTATAAACCCTAGTATCTGCCGGCAATGTATCTGTACTTTCACTTTGCTGCTTATTATTGCCCTCTGTAGACTGCTGCACATTTGAATCTGAACCACCACAAGCAGCAAGCAGCAACGATAGGCTAAACAATAGCGTTACAGCAAAAGAAGGCTTAAAACCAAAACTCATTTCATCCACTCTCCAAGTATCTTGTTGATAATGATTATCACTGTTAACAATATAACCTTCTTCTAGGGAGGGAGCAATGAACGATTCGGGCATAAAATTTGTGCGAACTGAACTTTTTAAACCGAGGTTATGCTTTTTGAACTGAGCTGGTGTCTCGCCAGTCTGCTTTTTGAAAAGGCGGCTAAAATAATACATATCTGCATATCCGACACTGTAGGCGATATCACGAATGGTCACCTCTGTTTCATTTAGCAAAAACTTAGCTTGATTCATACGTGTCTGAACGAGATACTCCATAGGGCTGCATCCATATTTTCGTTTAAACACCCTGGAGAGGTAGTGTGTACTGTAATGAAATATATTCGCGATCATCTCCATCGAGATCGTTTCGTGATAATGCGCATGAATATAACTAGCGATCTGTACAGCCAGATCAGGCGAGGCAGCTTCAGTATCAGCGATACGCAGCTGGCGGAACTGCTCATGCACGAATTGGTAGAAGAGGCCTGTCACCTGCAGCCGGTCCAGCTCTTCACTCAGCTTCCAATACTGCTGCATAGACTCTAGCAGAGCAAGCAAAGATAAGGGGTGTTTCGCTTTAAATGTATACTGCTGCCCAAATGGAGCATGCTGCTCAGCTTGTCTTTGCGTAGATTGAGTAGATAAGCCGCGCATAGGTTTATATAAAATAAGATAGTAGTCAAAAGGACGGCTCAGACAGCTGATATTCAGCGTAGCGCCTTTGCCGCCGTGCAGCAGCTGGGAATTAGCGGATTCGACAGCCATTCTATCAAGACTTATTTTAGCCTCACCTTGGTTAGTGAAGATAAAAGCATTTGCTGGAAGGCGGTAAGCTTGCAATTCCTCACCTGTCTTCATTGCCAAATGCCGAATATCAAGCACTTTAACCGGCATTTGGCTCCATATTGTGATGGTCTCATGCCATTCCATAACCACACCCCGTGACGGATTACATAGAATTATTTTACTAGTGAGAATACATATCATTTATAATATATAATCATATCGTACCCCATTAAGCGCGTATAGAGAAAGCAGGTTTCTGAAAATGGAATTGCATGATCATTTGGTGTCATGGAATCATGCTTTTTGCACCATTTTTGATGTCCGTCACATCAATATGAAAGCCGAAGAATCGTTAACTGCCTACTCCGTACGCACCTACGGTTATCATGCCTTATGCATCGTTGAAAACCGTTCATGAGGAAATTACCTATTTCGGCAAGCTGCTCGGTAAGGAACATACTGACTTCCGATTCGCATACCCTTGTAGATCTCAAGGCTGATCCGATTTGGAATACGCTTGATGCGGTCAAGAACGATAGGGTGTATATATGGGGAAGCGACCGGTCATGGTACTGGGACCCCATAGCGATCCTACTCCAGACTGAAGAAATAGCAGAATGGTTAGTTGGTAAGTGATTGTGGGTTGCCTGTGGCCTGTGGAATAAGGTGCAGCAATAATGGGATATTCAAAAACGAAGATAACAGTGGATATGCAGTTTTTGTCTTCGTTTTTTCGATTTCAATTGATTGAACTCATGTGTTTAAATTGCAGCATGGCTAAAAAGCTATTGCATTCCTTCAAGCGATAAGTTATGATCAATTCAGTTAGTGATTGATCAATTACTAACAAGTGAGTACTTAAAGGTGGAAGATACAATGGAAAAAAATACAGCAGCGTCCGTTAATCGCCGTACAGATATTATTGCTGCTGCGATTGAAGTTTTCGCTGAAATTGGATATTATCGCGCGACAACAGCAAAGGTTGCTGAACGTGCTCAAATATCACAGCCGTATGTTTTTCGTTTTTTTGCAACGAAGGAAATTCTGTTGAAAGAAGCTTTGGAGGTTTCATGGACACGCATAGTTGATGCATTTCGCAGCGTGATCGAGACAGCGGGACCTGAGCAGCTTGAGAAGGAGCTTGTTGAAGCTTATATAGAAGTCATGAAATCGTATCAGAATGAAACGCTGCTGTTAATGCAGGCTCAGACGATAAAAGACGAAGCGATTGTCGAGGTTATGCGAAATGGATACCGTGAAGTGCAGCAGTTAGTGTTAAATGCATTCCAGCAAGCTGGGCTTGAGAATCCGAAGGATAAAACGGTTATATTTTTGGCTAGAGGCATGCTGTGTAATGTCTCGATGGCGCTATCCTTGCCGGAGTTAATGTATTAGAGCTGATTTTTGGCTCTTTAATATATTGATGTAATTGATCAATCAATAAATGACTTACATCAACAAAATTACTTTTAAATACTTGGCATATTAGGGGCTGCCATGGCTAGCTAAATACAGACCGTGTTAGAAGTTTGCCAAGGTAATTGATTTGTTGTTTGTTTTTGAAGTCAATGCATTGTCCGTACGCCAGTTTGTTAGTGATTGATCAATTACATATTTGAGGAGTGAATAATAATGAAAAAAGCTATTGTATTAGGTGCTACCGGAGGTACAGGTGCTCCCATTGTTGAGGAGCTTCTAAAGAGAGGAATCGAGACTACGGCAATCGGGCGGTCTCATCAAAAGCTGAAACAGCTTGCGATGGATTTGGGTAATCCTGAGCATTTATCGCTTAAAGTTGGAGATGTTCTTAATACCAAAGAGCTGATATCAGCATGCGAAGGTCATGAGGTTATTTTTAGCTGCGCGAATGTGCCGTACAATGACATGCATACGAAGCTGATCCCTATGGGAGAGGCAGTTATGGAGGCCGCTAATCAGCTTGGTGCAAAAATCGTCGTTGTGGATGGCATTTATCCTTATGGGAGAAAAACGACTAATCAGGCAACTGAGGATCATCCTAAAAATCCGCACACTAAAAAAGGAAAGGTTCGACTGCAGTACGAGCAAATGGTGTTTAGCCCACGGTGGAATAAGGCGCATAAAATGATTGTTCGTTTACCAGACTATTATGGCCCATCTGCTAACCAAGCATCCTATTTGGGATCCACTTTAGAGGGAATTGCGGCTGGCAAACCTTCCGTATTTATTGGAACGATGAAGGTTGCTCGTGAGTTTGTTTATTTGCCGGATGCGGCAATTATGATCGTAGAGCTGGCCATTAGGGAGGATGCTTATGAGCAGAACTGGCATATCCCAGCATCAGGCGTCATCTCTGGCCGCGATTTTGTAGAGATAGCGCAGAGGGCAGCAGGTACGTCAAAACCAGTCATACCGCTTGGTAAAATGGGCTTATCACTGCTCGGTCTATTTTCCCCAGTTATGAAAGAGGTCGTTGAGATGCTGTATTTAACTGAGGAACCATTCTTGTTAAGCGGTGAAAAATATAAGCGGCTTGTCGGACCGATCCCTGCCACACCATACGAGATAGGGATTAAGGCTACAATTAATACACTTATGAAACGGAATGAAGTAAAAGAGGCAATATCGCGTAGAGGCTAAAAAAGTACGGAATGAAATACGGCGAATTGTGGTGTTATATAACCACAGTTCGCGGTATTTAGTTAAAAACAGAAAGGAAAGTGGGTTTGATTTAAAAAAAGGAGGGAAGATTAGTGATAAATGAGGCGTGTTGCCATTTTGCAAGCTTTGACTACAGGCATATAAAAGGTGATGTATTGCTGAGGTTTATTACGGGATTTAGCAGGAGTTGAAGCTACAGCTACAGCTCTAAGGCTTCCTTTGTAATCTTTTGAATATCGACAGGACAATTGGAGCTTTCTTTCACGATGTCTGGTAAAATGTGCTCTAAAAAATAATCTACACAATGCAGCTTTATTTTTTTGATTTTGACGAGCGCTTCACGGTACATAACGACAAATTCCTTTTCGGTGTTGCCTCTTTGCAATTCCGTAAGCGCCTCGTAAACTTGATCAAGCTTATCAGCTACTTCAAGAATTAGGCCTTCCACGGAATCATCCTTGCCCTCACGCAGTTGTCTGCGGAAAATAGGCTTAAATTCCTCAGGAATATTTTCCTCGATAAAAAGAGCGATCATGCCTTCCTCAACCTTTTGCAGCATGCCACGCAGTTCTAAGGAGTAATGCTTAACTGGTGTTTTAATGTCGCCAATAAATATTTCACCATAATCATGGCTGCTCGTAATTTCGTAAAGCTTCTTCCAATTTATTGTGACGCCGTTCGTTTCTTCAATATCTGCTAATGTTTTGGCGTATTGAACAACCTTCCAAGAATGAGCGGATACGCTGTGCTCTTCAAACTTAAATTTACCTGGACAACGAATGATACGTTCGAGATCGTTAAGCGATTGAAAGTACGTATGAATTCCCATAGCATGTTATTCCTTTCTTTTTCCCAAAGATGATGTACAATGCGAGGCATTAGAGTTAGTATAAAGCTCATTTGTTAATGGACGATAAAATGAATCAGGTAATATATGTAATAACTAATAGGGCAAGCACTGATTTATTCTCTTGTCAGTACGACGTAATCCTGCTATTATCAAAATGACTTATTAAAGATCTTTAATAAGTCGGCAGAAGCCTTCTTAAACAAATGGATGACGAACACCAAGGAGATTAGATAACGATGGCAACGTTCTTTTTAATTATTATTTATTTGGCTTTTATTAGTTTAGGTTTGCCGGATTCCTTGCTCGGATCGGCATGGCCTGTGATGAGAATGGATTTGAATGCGTCATTAGGAACGGCTGGGAGCATTTCCATGGTGATTGCAGCAAGCACGATCGTTTCGAGCTTGATAAGTGGTACCGTACTGCACCGTTTTGGCACGGGGAAGGTAACGCTTGTGAGCTGTATTCTGACAGCAGGAGCTTTACTTGGTTTTTCATGGTCTCCTTCAATTATTTGGTTAATTATTTTTGCGATTCCGTTAGGTATTGGCGCGGGCAGTGTAGATGCTGGATTAAACAACTATGTGGCTACCCATTACAAAGCTCATCATATGAGCTGGCTGCACTGTTTTTGGGGAGTAGGAGCTACGCTAGGTCCAATTATTATGGCTTCGTCTATCTCAGGGCAAAACCTTTGGAGAGACGGTTATCTCACGGTTGCAGCGATTCAGTTTATTTTAGTCGTCATTTTATTTGTTTCTCTTCCTTTATGGGATAAAGTTGCAAAAAGCAGTCATGTCATAAATGCTGAAGCTCACAATGAGCTGCATGATCAGAAGTTGGAGCAGGCCGCCGAAAATAAGAAGCCATGGCAAATAAAAGGGGTCAAATTAGCGATGCTAACCTTTTTATTTTACTGCGGCATTGAAGCGAGCATGGGATTATGGGGAAGCAGCTTTCTTGTAAATATTAAAGATTTGCCTGCAGCGACAGCTGCGCAATGGGTGTCATGGTTCTTTGTCGGAATTACAGTTGGTCGAATGATTACTGGATTTATAACATTTAAAATGAGCAGTCGCATGCTGATTAGGTACGGCCAGCTGATCGCATTAATCGGAACAGTAGTGCTAGTGCTGCAGTTACCAACTATCGTCTCGCTTGTCGGATTTATGATTGTAGGGCTTGGATTAGCTCCGATATTTCCGTGTATGCTGCATGAAACACCTGCGCGATTCGGGAAAAAGAACGCACAGTCTATTATGGGCTTTCAGATGGCTGCTGCCTATACGGGCAGTACGCTAGTGCCCCCTTTTCTAGGATTGCTTGCAACCAATACAACGATTAGTATTTTTCCATGGTTTATTATTATTTTTGCGATTGCTATGCTCTTGTGTACCGAAAAATTAAACAACTTTTTGAAAAGATTGCATGTAGTAATAGCAGCGAAATAAGTCTCTCCATTAGGTGAGGCTTAATGTAAGAAAAAAATGAAGAATGAACTTAAAAACCACAACCGTATCGTGTTGTGGTTTTTTTGGCATTATGCGATATTAGCCTGTATTTTTCTATTATTATCGTTCTGCAACCGATTGTATTTAATGAAGGCATACTGTAATATCTTTATTAATTATATGGATTTTTATTACAATAATATGAGACTATCATTTTAATTTATGGGTAGAACGGGCTAAAGGCGGGAGAAAATGAAGAGATTCATTCCGAATAAAATGTATATTCCGTTTACGTACAAAATGATGATTCCGTATCTTATTCTTGTGCTGCTGACCGACGCTGTCATTGGATACATCTCCTACACGATGCTCATTGAGTCGAGAACAGAGATGGCGGAAACGAATATTCGTACGGCTATGAAGCAGACGAGGAGCAATATAGAATATCAGCTGGATGAGATTCAGCGAATGTCCAGTACACTTTTCAGCAGCATTACTTTTCAGAACGCTCTTCAGTTTGAAGGGGACCAGCTCGATATGATGCTCAAAATGAGGGATGATATTATTCCGCAAATGAAGGCGCCTCTCCTGCTGTATGGAAACAATATTAGACTGGCGCTCTATACGGTTAACGAAAATATGCTTGAAGTTTCGGGCGATGATATGGCCACCCCGATTTTCAGGCGTGACTATTATGTGTTATCTCATCACAGTATAGAGAATACGGATTGGTTTAAATCCATTTCCTCTACATTCCAAGACCATCTATGGATTCAGGTTGATTCGGACCAGAAACTAAACAACATCTCTCATTTCCGTAGATTAGTCACATCCAGCGGCATTTCGTCTACGATCGGCTATTTGCGCGTTACGGCTCGTTTCGATCAATTGTTAGGCAATTTCGATACATTCCCAATCGAAGAGGGCATCAGCCTGCGATTAATTGATATGGCTTCTGGACTTAATCTATATGAACGAGGAAGCATAGATGAGAAGGCTAGCATGAAATCATATTTGAGTGTGAGGGAAGAGATTCCAGGAACAAATTTTGTGATCGAGACGTTGGTTCCTCATTCCTATCTCAATAAAGATGCGACCAGAATGAAAAAAGCGATAAGTACCGTTTGCTTCATTAGTTTCTTGGTTATGGCGTTTATCGGAGTAATTGTTGCCCGTCTGTCAGGGAAAAAGATGAAGCGTATTGTAACGCTCGTGCAATCGTTCCAAGAAGGGAACTTTTATAAGCGGATTGGTTTTACAGGGAATGATGAATTTGTTCATATTGCAGATTCTTTTAATCAGATGGCAACCAGCATTCAGGACCTCATCAAAAATGTATATGTGCAGGGCATTCAGAAAAAACAGGCAGAGCTTGATGTGCTCCAAGCGCAAATTAGCCCTCATTTTTTATACAATACGCTCTCAACGATCGGCAGCCTGGCTAACTTAGGGGAAGTAGATAAAGTAACAAAGATGGTGCAGGCGCTGTCCAAGTTTTATCGGCTTACGCTAAACGGAGGCAATGTCTATATTACGCTTGAGAAAGAGCTTGAACAGGTGGAATCCTATCTAGACATTCAAAGAGTGAAGTATGCAGATACCTTTAAGGTGTATTTCGATATTGAGCCTGAGATCGCACATATCCCGGTTATTAAGCTGATTCTTCAGCCGTTTGTCGAAAATATTTTCAAACATGCTTGGTTTGGAGAAACGATCGCTATTCGTATTACAGGGAAACGTCTCGGGAACCATATTGAGCTGAAAATTATTGATAACGGAATCGGCATGAGACCGGAAACGTTGAAAAGAATGCTGGCGAGCACGATCCACTCGGACCGATACGGTCTGAAAAATGTGGAGGAACGCATAAAGCTAAGATACGGTAATGACTTTGGCATTCATATCGGCAGTATATATGGAGCAGGAACGACGGTGCAAATTATTCTTCCGATCGATGAAGAAATCATTGAAGATTTGGAACCGCTATCATAATGATGCGCCAGAGGAGGAGAGTGCCGACATGGATATCAGCATCCTATTGGTAGATGATGAAGCAATTGATTTGGAGTGGTTAAGGCGCCGGGTAGCAGGCAATGAACAGCTATCCCTCCAAGATGTAGGAACGGCAATCAGTGGATTTGCGGCTTTGAAGATAATGGAACAGAAGCGCATCGATCTTATTTTGTCCGACATTCGAATGCCGATCATGTCTGGAATGGAGTTTGCTCGCAAGGCAAAGGAAATTAATCCTCAAGTTCATATTATTTTTATAAGCGGACATCAGGATTTCAGTTATGCCAAAGAGGCCATTCAACTGAATGCCAGCGGTTATTTGCTTAAGCCTGTAGATGATAGTGAGCTCAACGACATGCTCATTCTCATTTGCTCTAAGATTGAGAACGAACGACAGCAGAATATGGCCTTGTCTGAAACCTTATCGTTAGTAAATCAGGAGCTGCTGCTTAGGTGGTTTAATGAAGCAACGCCAGGTCAGGTTGAAGCACATATTCATACGATTTTATCGCCTCTGCTGCAGCAAGGGGCTTCTGTCTCGATTATTGAGATTGATGATCTCGCATGGAAGCTTAAGGAGAAAAGTGAGGAAGAGAGGCGATTGTTTATGAATCAGATCACCCTCTTTATTCGCAATTTTGCCTTGGACAACAACTTGGGCAGTATGATGACAAGCTATGACTACCATTATGTTCTGCTGGCTGCTGTTCAAGAGGAATACATGACGACGCTGCTGGAACAACTCGTTCGGCAATTTAATGAGACGTTCTCTTGCTCCATTACGATTGGAATGGGCATGTACACGAATGATATTGCTAAGCTTCATGACTCCTATCGGCAGGCGAAAGCAGGATTAAGCATCAAATGGATCATGGGCAAAAATCGAATCATTCAAGGCGCTTTCCAGTGGAGCCCCAAACAATCAGCCGCATCAAATTTTGAAGAGGTTGTTGATGTTATGCTTCGAGCGATGCTGGAGTATGACCTGACGACCATTGACGACTGTTTGCTTCAGCTCTTAAACGGTGAAAAACCGTTGACCCAGAAAAACGATATTTATGATCTCATTATTCGTATTACCTCCAAGCTTCATGCTGATTTGCAGCAAATGAATGAACATATGTACGAAATGCTGAAATGGGAATCTCATCATCCGATTATTTTGTTTGAATTTGAAACGGTGCATGATATCCTCTCTTGGCTAAGGAGACGGTTCTTTGAACTATCTGAACTGCTGTATTTAAAGAAACAGCGGCAGAAACGCAAGCTGATTGATCAAATTACAGCCTATATCGAGCAGCGATTGGACCAGAAAATAACGCTCAATGAGGTTGCTGCCCACTTCGATTTCACACCAAATTATTTGGGACAGCTATTTAAAACAGAGACGAACATACTATTCAGTGATTATCTCAATCAATTGCGAATGGAGCGGGTGTGCGAGCTATTAAAGGACCCGGCAAAGAAGATTTATGAAATTGCCGAGCAGGTCGGCTATAAAAATATTATTTATTTCAATAGACAATTTAAGCAAGCGATGGGGCTGTCGCCTGGAGAATATCGAAAAAAGCATAAAATCTAAAAAGAGTAGTGCAAGGCTCAAGTCGAAAGCAGGCGTTGGGCTATTTTTTTTGCAAAAGATATTCAAATCGTTGATTTAGTATTGGTTTTAGTTGTTTCACATAATTAATTTATTTGCCGCTGCTTTTTATAATATGTGTACATAGAGAAGAGAGGGGCAGTGTTGATGATTCGACATCGATTTTGGAATGATCTGAACAAGTATAAAGTAATCCTTTTCATGCTGGCGCCTGCCGTTCTATTTTATCTCCTGTTTGCCTACATTCCGATGGTCGGCATCATTCTTGCTTTTAAGCATTATGATTATGCGGGCGGTGTGTTTGGAAGTCCGTGGAATGGCCTCGACAACATTCGCTTTTTCTTCGAATCGGGTGATGCTTGGCGGGTAACGAGAAATACGGCATTGTACAACATAGCTTTTATTGTCGTAAACAACTTACTGCAAATGTTCGCGGCCATATTTTTGTTTGAGGTTGGCGGCAAATGGTTCCGTAAAATTACGCAAACGGTTATTTTTCTCCCATACTTCATTTCTTGGGTCGTAGTTGGAGCGATTGCCTACAACTTATTGAATAGCGACATTGGTACGGTGAACGTCCTGCTGAAGAGCTTTGGGATGGAGCCGGTCGACATTTATAATACACCTGAATATTGGCCGTTTATACTTGTATTTGTCTCCGCTTGGAAGATGCTTGGTTATGGTACGGTGATGTACTTGGCCGCTATTACGAGCATTGACACGGAAATGTATGAAGCTGCTGAAATTGATGGGGCTAATATTTTCCAAAGAATGATGCGAGTCACGATTCCGAATCTGTATCCGACCATTATTATTTTAGTCTTATTGGCAGTCGGCAACATCTTCCGCGGCGATTTCGGCATGTTCTACAACATGGTTGGCAATAACGGGGTGTTGTTCTCCTCCACAGATGTCATCGATACCTTCGTATTTAGGTCACTTATCACAACCAACGAGATCGGAATGTCAGCAGCGGCAGGCGTGTATCAGTCTATACTTGGCTTCACGACAATCATRCTAGTCAACTATGCTGTTCGTAAATATGATAAGGATCGCGCTTTATTCTGAATGGGGGTCAAGACATGAATGCATCCGGCTTGAGTTTAAATAAGAAAGCAGTCAAGGCTGCTAAAATAAAAAAAGTGGATCAACGGTTATTTTATGCGATTGGCTATACCGCGCTTGTGATGCTGGCCTTGTTATGCATCGTTCCATTTATTTTGATTTTATCGTCATCCCTAACGGATGAGAGCAAAATTGTTGTAGACGGGTTTCAGCTTTTCCCAAGCGAATTCTCATTGGAAGCTTACAAAATACTTTTCAAATACCCGGATCAAATGATTAATGCTTACATCGTAACAATAGCTGTTACTGCGATTGGCACGATAGCTGGTTTGTTTCTAACGTCGATGACTGCTTATTGTCTAAGTAGAAAGGATTTTAAGTGGCGTAATCACTTTTCGTTTTATTTCTTCTTCACCACGTTGTTCAGCGGCGGACTTGTTCCTTGGTATCTGCTCATCGTCAACTATCTCCATATGAAGGATACCGCGCTAGCTCTAATTGTACCGCTGTTGTTCAATGTTTTCTACATTATCGTGATGAAGTCATTCATGAGCGGTATACCGGAAGCGATTACGGAATCAGCAAAAATAGATGGCGCAGGCGATTTTCTAATCTTTATGCGTCTTATTCTTCCACTGTCCAAGCCAGCTTTGGCTACAATAGGTTTGTTCTTGGCACTCGGATACTGGAATGATTGGTATAATGCACTGTTATTTATTTCGAATGAGAAATTAATGCCGCTTCAGTACTATTTGTACAAAATGTTAGGCAATATGGACGGCATGCGTAAGGCAATGATGGGATCAGGCGCGGTTGTTACGACAAGCCTTCCGACAGAGGGTTTAAAGATGGCGATGACAATCGTAGCAAGCGGACCCATTCTCATCGCTTATCCATTCGTTCAAAAATATTTTGTTAGAGGATTAACGATTGGCGCTGTAAAAGGATAGTTCCAGGCAATCCTGGTTTATCAATATATGAATTGGGGGTCTCCAGCATGTTTAAGAAAAAATCGCTTTGGCTGGCATTTGTACTAACATTCGTTTTCATTTTAAGTGCATGCTCAGGCAACAGCAACAAAGAAGTAACATCTCCGAAACCAGCGAATGAAGGAACCGAGACCGCTACGGAACAGCCTGCTACTGAGCAGCCTGCCGCTGCAGAAGAGGGGATCGATACTTCCAAGGAAGTTAAGCTTAAAATGATTTTTGTAGGTCCGAAGCCGGTAGATTATGATACGGTGTTTGCTGGAATTAATAAGAAGCTGAAGGAAAAAATTAATGCGACAGTTGAGGGCGAATTTCTAGATTGGTCCGATTGGGCTCAAAAGTATCCACTAAAACTAGCAGCCAACGAAGAATTTGACTTAATTTATTCCGCGAACTGGGCTGGATATAATGATCAGGCGTTGAAGGGCGGATTTTTAGAGCTAACGGAAGATATGCTCTCTAAATACATGCCGGAAACTTGGGAAATCATGCCGAAATCCAGCTGGGATCAAGCAAAGGTAGACAGCAAGCTATACATGGTTCCTCAGAACAGCGGGGAGTCCGTTGAGAAGCTCATCTTGTACCGCGAAGATTTGCGTGTGAAATATAATCTTCCTGCGATCGACAGTCCTGAAGCTTACGCGAATTACTTAAAGGCGGTTTCTGAAAATGAGAAGGGTATTGTACCCTTTACGCCAGAAACAGGTGATTGGAAGCTCCACAATTTAGATCGTATTTTACTTAAGCAGCAAAGTGAGTGGAATATGCTTGATTTCGATCTTCCGATCGGGTTTAAGCTGACAGATGAGACGGGCAAAATCTTCAATGTGTATGAAACAGAAGAGTTCAAGCAGCTGCTCTACTACTATAAGGATCTTGCAGATCATAATGCATGGTCAAAAAACGTATTGAACAACAAAAATGATCACCAGCAGGATTTTAAAGAAGGCAAAACGGCATCGATTACTCATAATATGGGTACGCTCGGTTCCTTGAAGGCAGCGATGGAAAGAGAAAACTCTCCATATAAAGCTGCGCTTGCCGATATTACGCCTGCTAAGAAAAAGTCTCAAGCCGTTGCTACGCAAAATGGAACATCGGTTCATGCGACTTCGAAAAATCCAGAACGTGCACTGATGTTCATTAACTTGATGCAAAATGATAAAGAACTTCATAATCTCATGATGTACGGTATTGATGGCGTGAACTATGTAGCTGATGGCGACGATAAACTTAAGTCGACAGACAAGACTGCCAATTATACGGGCTTCTCCAACTGGAGCTTTAACTCTCCGCTCAATCGTACGGATGCGGCATTCCCAGAAGAGGCATCTGCCATGAGCAAAGCATGGGAAGCAACGGTATATCACTACCCGCTTGAAACCTTTGTGTTCGACAACAGCAAAGTGAAAACAGAAGTGGCTAATGTGAGCAACGTCATGCTCCGTTATGCGATTCCACTCGAATACGGTGCGATTAAAGATGTAGATAAAGGCTTGGAAGATTTGCAGAAAAAAATCAAGGCCGCCGGAATCGATAAGATCATTGCAGAGGTACAAAGCCAAGTCGATGCATTCCTTGCAGCGCGGAAATAATTGAAAAAAAATCAGCCCCCAGATTGTATCTGAGGGCTGATTTTCTGTTTAAAATATAAGATTTTATAAGCTTTCATCTTATAAGCTACTCATATCTAACGGTCAAAGCTGCTGTTGCGTCAAATAGACGCTGAAGGCGTTTTTGCTGCGGCAGCCGTTTTTTTCTCGCGAAACAACATAAAAAATAGCATAGATGCCGTGACATACAGTGCTCCAGTTATGCTGAACGTGATGGCGTATCCCCAGTAGTAGCCATAAGTAGCAATGAGATGAGAATGAATGGGTCCCATCGTAGCCCATCCAAGCATAAAAGCGGTCTGCATACAGGAGTTGGCTAGGCTTTGCTTTTTTGCAGAAACCCGGTCGATCAAAATAGCCGATTGCAGCGGATTGGCCGCATTCATAAGCGCTTGTCTGAATAGAAAGCTTATAGAAGCGACGAGCAACAGGTTTGTAAAACCCGTTAATAGCAGGAATGGCAGCGATAAGGTTTGGAAAATAACAATCGCTTTCACTTGTCCAACTCGATTGGCAAGCGACGGGCCAATGAGCATAGAGATGATGGTCATGACTTGACCTAATGAAAGCAATAAGCTCATCGCACTAAGCGATATCGAGAACCGATTGGTGAAATACAAATTCAAATAAGGAACAACAAGGCCCGATCCGATACCAATCAAAAGCTGTATGGAGGCGAACTTAATAATAAATGACATTTCTTTATTAGGGTGAGCTGTTTGGTTCGAAGCAGGCTGCTCGTTAGTTGCTTCAACACTTTCCTTCTGGCTGCGCGCAGATTCCCTAATGGCTTGCAAAGGTAGAAATGCTGCAATTGTCGCTATACTGCCTGCAAGTAAAACGATTTTGAAAGAGAGCAGCTTACTTAGTCCTGCCGCCTGCATAATATCTGCAATGACGCCTCCGCCAAGGCTGCCGCCGACCTGAGAAGCGAGAACAAATGCTGAAAAAATACTGAAAATGCGCAGTCGATCTGCTTTAGCTACGTTTGTGGCAAGAAAGGGAATGGCAAGCACCTGAAAGATGGCAGCAAATAAGCCGGTCAGAACGGCCATTGTAAGTAAGCTGCTTTCTGTTTCAAATAATGAGCGTCCAGCGAGTACCACACCGCTGCAAAGAGCGCCAATGACGAGCAAGCGCTTGCGGCTGGCGCGATCGCCGAATAAGCCAATGGGAATGAAACATAACGCGGTTGCGAGTGATTGCATACTGACAATTTTTCCGCTCATGGCATCGGGGTAACCGAGCTCGTGAATGTACAAATTGTAGAGTACCGAGAACATGCCCGTACCGATTTGATATAACATGTTTGCTAGAAAAAATAAACGAATATTGCGGGACCAGCCCTGCCACTCTGTGGCGGTAGATTGAATGAATTTCACGTAGATGCCTCCTGATGCTATACCAAACTACATTACTCCTCTGGCAACAGTAAATCAATCGGAAATTATTATGTAGAGAAAAAAATTGAAATTGTAATTTTATATATGGTATTGGAGTATTGCTAGTAATTCCCTGCTCCTTTCAATCATGATATGCTTAACTTGCAAATTCATAAAATGAGGAGAGATGTTGATATGCAAACATTTATTATGCTCGGATGTATTCTCATGGTGCTCGCGGTCGCAATTGGAGCTTTCGGCGCACATGCACTGAAAAGCAAGATCACACCGGACAAGCTGAAGGTTTATGAGGTCGGCGTACAGTATCACATCGCACATGCATTAGGTTTAATTCTGATTGGACTGCTCGCGGGTCAGTATCCGGGTGCTCAAATGATCATTACGGGCGGTTGGTTTTTGGTAGCGGGAATTATATTGTTCTCGGGAAGCCTATATGTACTTAGTGTTGCTAAAGCTCGGTTTCTTGGTCCAATTACACCGCTAGGCGGGCTTTCTTTTATGATTGGTTGGGTGCTTGTCGCTGTAGGTGTTCTTTAGGGAAATTGTTGAGCTTTTAATATTTAATATCTATCTTCTATGACCATTGTAAAGAATTTATTTATGTTTACATGAAATAGTGATGGAAAAGTATGAAGATTTTGAAAATATAGATGCAACTCTATTAGTTTAAGACATAATTAACCAAAAATTATATTGATCTCCGAAAAATAAAATAGTAAAATGATTTCGATAGATGTAAATGTTTGCTAATAAGTTTGCAAATTTGTCCAAATTAAATATTGGCAAAACCATCGAAAGGTGGTGACGCAAAGCTATAGGGACTACTTCTTTCAAAGAAATGTCAGCCAGTTGCGAATTAATATGCAGAAGGTATACCTATGGTTATTTTTAGGTATGCCTTTTTGATTGTAAAAAATAGAGAGAAAAATGAATGGTGGAGAGTGGTACAGCATGAATAGGAAAGACCAGCCTAATATTAAAAGTTTATTTCCAAGTGAAGACGGCAACATAACGCAACGAAATTACATGTTAGATTTAATTGAACAGATTGTAAGTGGTGTTGATGAATTAAAGGATCCGGAATCGGTATTTCTTAAAGGAGAAAAAGAACGTGGTCCTCATTTCTATAAAGAACTAGCGGAGGCAAGCAGAATTCCCGCAATGGGAAATCCATTAGAAGAAGTCAATAAAGAACTCTTAAAATTGCTTCATGCTCATCCTTATCATACAAAATACTTTTTAACAAATATTTTGCCTATGGCTAGTATTCCAGGTGTACTTGGCATGATTGCAGCATTTATGGTTAATGGCAATAATTTATGGGATGTGTATGGTCCGGCGGCTGCGGAAGCTGAAGTTAAAGTCGTGGCGATGATGTCAGATCTCGTGGGCTATAATCCTTCTGAAAGCGGCGGATATACGACATGGGGCGGCCAAGGAGCTATATTCACTGGTTTAAGGCTGGCAATAAATAAAGCCTGTCCGACTGCAGCTCAAAACGGGGTTCCACAAAATTTATATGCCTTTTGTTCGGAGGCGGCCCATTACAGCCTTTATAAATCAGTTGAGGCTACAGGTCTAGGGAGCAAACATTTAATTAAGATTAGAACAAACGAAGATTCATCAATGGATGTAAATGATTTGAAAGAAAAGATGGAAAACGTCATTATGCACGGAGGCATCCCAATATACGTCGTTGCTACTACGGGTACGACTGATGCAATGGGTATTGATAACATAGATGACATTTATAAAATGACAGAGCTGCTCTCGCAGAAGCATAACATTCAAAGACCGCATATTCATGCCGACTCAGCTTTAGGTGGCTTTTTTGCATTTTATAATGATTACGATTTTGAAGGAAACCCTTTAAGCATTGAGAGTGATACGCTTGTTGCTCTAAAGTTGATTCAAGAGAGAATGCAGCATCTCATGAAAGCAGACTCGCTTTGTTTCGATTTTCAAAAGCTGGGACAGACGCCTTATTCAACGAGCTTATTTTTAGCAAAAAATGCTGCTGATTTAAAGCTTCTTGATTTGGACCCAGATGAGACTCCTTATGTTGGACACCGTGGATATGGACAATATCACACCAGCTATACTCTTGAATGCTCAAGAATGGGAAGTTCCATCAGTATTTATAGCGCGCTATTAGCGTTTGGAATAGAAGGCTATCAAAAGCTGCTTGCCCAATTTGTTGAGGTGAATGTCACATTCAGAAAGACCTTGCAAAGAGAAATACCTGAAGCCGTTATTGTAAATCATCTAAACCCTGGTATTGTTACACTCTTTAGACTTTATGAGGATAAACAAAATGGTTATGAAAAAGAATATGCCGGCTCCATGAGCTATGCTGAAGTAGAAGAGATTAATAAATTAAATGAGCTATTGTTTGAGATTCTTGGAAGAGACCGCGGAGAAATGTTCTTTGGCGATACCAAAAAACATCTTTATGTCCCAACCTTGGATAACAAAAGAATAGCATTGTATGCGAGTAAATTATTTGTTATTTCGCCGCATACACAAGTAACCGATGTTGATAAAATCGTCGCTTATCTAAAAGCAAAAATCAATGAAACCTATGTGGAATATATGCGAATTAGTAAAAAGGAGTATACTCATGAAGAAATCTATACTTAGTTTTAATTGGTACAAAGAACATCTCTCTGTGAAAATCGCTCTCAGTATTCTCTTATTGCAAGTGATAACCTGTGCAGCCTTTGCAGTATCCAGCTATATGACCCAGCAGAATTTATCTGAGAAACTATTGGAACAATTCGATAAACGTCTTATAACCGATATACAAATTGCAAGCAATACATTATCTGCAATCCCTGGTTCAGAAAAGCAATTGCAAACGACAGACGATCCTAACTATGCAATTATTAAGAAAGAACTCGAAAAATTACAAGACGTACATAGCTTAGAAAATATTTTTATATTATCAAATAGTCAGAATAACGAGCGAATTCTTGTACTATCAGGAGTACCAGATGATTTTAACACTCCTTACCCATTTACAGATGAAATGAAACAAGCCATCGATTCAAAAAAAACTGTAATCAGCCCTATTTACAAAGATGAGTATGGAACGCATAAATCTATATTTGTCCCACTCTCAGATGAGTCTGGTCAAGCCTATGGTATTCTTGGGATAGATTTAGATGCTTCAGTTGTCCCAAAAACAACATCAAGCTCTAATTTAACAACGATTATTATTTCTCTCATCGTACTTGTGGTGGGTAGTTTAATTGCAATTGTTATAAGTAAAGTTATTACGAATCCGCTCCGCAAATTAATGGTAGCAGCCAACAAAATTGCTGCGGGCGATATGAAAACGACATTTGCTATTAATAGCAAGGATGAAATCGGGAAATTATCGATATCATTTAGCTTAATGATTAATAGTCTTAGTCAACTAATTCAACAAGTCATTGCTTCATCTAATCTTATATCCGATACAAGCCAGCACCTAAAACAGTCAGTAAATGAATCAACGAACAGCGCGCAGCAAGTTGCGGAATCAACGAACCGAATGACAGAAGGCATTAACGAAATTGTGCAAAGCGTCACTCACAGCCATACAAATATTAATCATATCGATGTCGAGATTAAAGATGTCTCAAGCGGTATGAAGGAGATTCAGGTCATTGCTACAGACGTTCATATCCAATCCGAGCAAGGACAGGATTTAGTAGGACGTACTCTCGAACAAATGACTGTCATCAAACAAGCTATGCAGCAATCCCAAGAGGCTGCTATAACATTAGGACAACGATCCAATGAAATAAATGAAATCATTACTATTATTTCAGAAATATCCAATCAAACGAATTTGTTAGCTTTAAATGCTTCCATAGAAGCGGCTCGTGCAGGAGAGGTTGGCAGAGGTTTTGCTGTTGTAGCCGGTGAGGTGAAGAAACTTGCAGCACAATCTGCTGAAGCGGCGCTTTCTGTAGCAGAGCTTGTTTCCAGTACTCAAACAAATAGTTTATTAGTAATGAAATGTATTGAGGAAGGCAGCAAGGCTGTTGAACAAGGGCATTCGTGGATTCAAGGAACTTATGATAACTTCAAAGGAATTTATGGAGGGGTTTCAGAGTTTACCGAGCATACAAGCCATATGTTCAGTGCTTTAGACAAGGTCGATGAATCCTTTATGAAAATAACAGATTCTATGCAGCAAATCTCTGGAATTACACAAGAACAGGCTGCAGGGACGGAAGAGGTTGCTGCGGCTGCGCAGCAGCAAAGCGCTTCTATGCAGGAAATATCAGCAGTTATTGTTCAACTTTCGACTCTTTCTGTTGATCTAAATGAATCGGTTAAACAGTACAAATTATAAAATAGAAATAACGGTATACAGGAAGCGGGTTGGGGATCATTTATCTCCAGCCCGCTTTCATTATACCGGTGGCAGCCATCATTAACCTTTGTGAGTGATGCATGATGACTAATTGCGAGAAGCAAGATAGGGAATTAATCCGTTTGCGATCACTTGATGACCTCGATCATTGGGATGGATAGGCAGAGTACCGCTTAATGCATCTTCTAATCTGCCATTACGGTAGCCATAGATTAGCGAGGCTTGTTTTCCTTCAAACCATCTATGAGCGGGAGCGATTTGTGCATGATAGCTTTGGGCAACCTCTATCGTCGTGTAATTTAATTGGTCGATAGCAGCAGCTGCTAGAGAACTATTCGGAAACGGATTATATTGCGTGCAGCAAATAATACGGGCGTTACTCACGCTTTTTATATGAGCGAGAATGGCTCGTAAATTTTGCCTGTAGGGAGTTAAGATCGGTTTTATAGCTATTTGCTGTTGGTTCTTAATCGAAGACAAAGCAGCGTTTGCTAAATCTACCCCTCCAATCCAAACAGAAACAACATCGGATTTGCTGATAGCAGCCGAACCCTTCCAGATGACTGCGTTTAATAGATCATGACTGGTCCAGCCCGGACGAGCTAATACATATCCAGTTGCTCTGCGGGAACGGGAGCGTGAATTTAAAGCGGCAACGGCTAGTTGGGGATATGCTTTTGCGAGTGAGGAGGCATTCTCCCCATAGGTAATAGAATCTCCAAGAGCTGTATAGAGCATAACGATATCACCCACCCTATTCTTAATTATATAGAAAATGCAAATAGGCTAGTAAAGGTTTGACACTGACAATCAACAGTCGTTTATTCTTCTATTTCACTAGTGCATCTCTATAGTTATAGTATTGCAATGCTATGCTGTTTGCGTGGACATTTGTTCAGCAGCATGCAAATTGGATAAATTCATTAATAATTATTGACTTCATTTCAAATGATTTGTACGCTGTGCTGAGGTGCAAAGTCTATCAACATAGGAGTCGACAGAATGAAGCTTATAGAGGGTAACCGAATAATTAATCGTAAAAGCTTTCTGAAGTATCCATCATTTTATCGCAAAATGATTGTTTTTACGTTATTATCATCAATCATTCCTATCATTATCCTTGGGATCACCAGCTATATTTTAACTTCCAAAACGGCTAAAGATAATGCCAGCCAAGACATTACTCAGGTCTTAAGCTACGCTTCAGAGACCATCGATAATGGGCTTGAAAGAKTAGAGAATAACTTAATTCAGCTGGAGATGAGCTCGTTCTTCACTTCAGACTTGAAGGAAATGAAACGTACCAATTATTCCGGCTTTTATTCGAGTATCTATCAGAACATGTTGGCTTTTATGAACGGAAACCCACTTGTTAAGGATATTTCGCTATATACATTGGACGAGAATTACTTAATTTCGTCTACTTATGGTGGCAAAAAAATGGAGTCGGCAGTGGAACGGGAAAAGTATGAGAAGCTGCTGGAAAACAATCAGCAATTAGTTTGGCAGGCTGGTTATTTTCAAGGCGGTCAAGTGTACGATTCTGGTATTACCTTAACGAGTACAATTCCTTTACATACAAAAGATCCGATCGGTATTATTCAAGTCATTATTGATAATAAAGCGTTTGAATCTCTAACTGCAAAATTTGTGAAATACAAGAACCAGCATATGTTTGTAATCGATGAAGGCGGCCAGCTCGTATTCCATATGAATGGATCTGAAGTGCCTAAAGATTTGTTTGAGTTGATAACGGTTGCACATGAGGGCAAGCAAGAGTTTTTATATCAATGGCAGGGCCGGGAGTACTTAGTTACTTCTATGGTATCTCCAATCAAGAAGCTGCTGTTTGTGGATATGATTCCAACAGCGGAGCTTTACAGCAGCGCAAGGAAGATTGCGGGTATAACGATTGGCATCGTGCTTGTTGTTCTTGCTGCGGGAATTGCGCTCGCGATGATCGGCACGAAAAGGGTATATAGTCCGATTCGGAAGCTAGTCTCTCATATTAGTGATAATCAACAAGCGGATATGGGGACAGACGAATTTAATTATGTACAGCAGCGGTGGAAGGAAATTAACAGTAAGGCGAGTCAGCTGGAAGGCCAAATCAATCAGCAGTTTCCACTTATTCGGGAGTTGTTTGCTTTAAGGCTATTGGAAGGGCAATTTAGTCATGAACGACGTGAACATTTGCATGAGCTTCTGCGCAGATACGCTATCCCAGAGACACAATGCGCAGCTGTCTTTATTATTTCATATGATCACCTATCGGACGCAGGCAAGTTTCAAGAGTCGGATAAAGATTTAATTTTGTTTATTATAAAAAATATGACGACAGAATTGCTGGAGCAACAGCAGCTAGAAGGCTTGGTCATTAATGGATTAAATGATCAAGTTGTGGTTTGGTTGTGGACAGAAAATGAAGAAATGAATGCATGGTCAAACCATCTGAAGTCTGGCATTGAAAAAATACGACAGCAGATCACTCATTTTCTGCAATCTCCAGCAACGATTGGGTTAAGTCGTGCAGCCTCGCAGGTAGAGGAGCTGCCCGATTTATATCGTGAGGCGCAGCTTGCTATTTATTCGAGGATGATTAATGGCGGCAATCAGATTATTGAGAGCAAAGGGCTTGCGGTTTCAATGATGTATCGTTATCCAGCGGAGATCGAGAACCATCTTATCGATTCATTGCAGGTTGGTGATCTCGCTGAAACAAAGCGTTTGCTTAATGCTTTTTCCGATAAAGTGCAATCTGCTGTGCATAATCCCGAGCTTATTAGGATGTCGTACGATCAATTGCTGTCTACGACTTTACGAACCGTCTATTTAATGAACATGAGTCCAGAGCAGCTGTTTGGAAGAACCGCTAGTGAGCTCAATTTCGATATGAGATCATGTGCAACGATTCATTCCATTAATGAGTGGCTGATAGATCGTATATTTGAACCCATCATGATGTCCGTGAGCGGCAAGCGGAATCAAGAGTATGAGCAGCTTATTGAAAAAGTTACAGACTATATTGCGGCAAATTATAATCTTGATATTTCTCTGGATCAGTGCGCACAGATTTGCAATCTGACTCCTCAATATTTAAGCAAGCTGTTTAAGCGAACGATGGACATCTCCTTTATTGAGTACCTCACACAAGTTCGTGTAGAGAAGGCTAAGGAGCTGCTGGAAGCAACAGATTTGATGGTGAATGAAATAGCAGAGCAGGTAGGCTACAACCCTAAAAATTTCATTCGTGTATTTAAGAAGCAGGTTGGATTGCCTCCGGGACAATATCGAGAAATGCATCGCAAGTAAATTGCCCTACAAAATCGAATAGGCTTATTTCAAAAAGGCTTTGCTAAGAGTGAGAGAATTGTAACCTCTCCATCTTGCAAGCCTTTTTTTGATTTTATGGGGTGCGAATTTATAATCTGGCAGGGGTTAAAGAGATTAATTAATGAGACTCGAAGCAGCCACAAACCCAGCTGCAGCAAGGGATTCTCAATTATTGCTCAGTCGTTCTGAGCGAATAAGAATTGGTCATTGCCCAGCGGAAGCTTCGGCTTGTAAGATGCAGACATGAAACCATATGAGCAGCCAAGTTTAAACAAAATTGTTGGAGGTGGTGAAACCCTTGCCGCAATCTAATCCTGAATTAGCGAACGCAAGTTTATCACAAGGACATGAACCTAAGTGGCAAAAAACGAGAGATTCAAAATGGTCTCAATTTAAAGTCATTTTAGGCCGAGAAAAATATTTGTACGTATTAGCGCTTCCGGGTATTCTCTTCTTTCTTATTTTCAAGTACTTGCCCATATGGGGGCTGGCGTTAGCCTTTAAAAACTATTCCCCATACTTAGGCTTCTGGCAAAGCGAGTGGGTCGGATTCAAATATTTTAATGAGTTTTTCTCGAATCCAGACTTCCTGCTTTTATTTAGAAATACGATGGCGATTAGCTTGCTGAACATCGTTTTCTTTTTCCCAATTCCCATTGTTCTCGCTATTCTCATTAATGAGGTTCACAATCGGGCTTTTAAGAAAACGATTCAAACGATTATTTATTTACCGCACTTTTTGTCTTGGGTCATTATTGCAGGGATTTGCTTTATAATCCTCGGACAAAGCGATGGTATTATTAACAAGATTATTGTCGAATTAGGCGGCAAGCCGATCGGTTTCTTGACGGAGCCGAATTACTTCTGGGGTTTGTTGACTGCACAGAGCATTTGGAAAGAAGCAGGCTGGGGCACAATTATTTTCCTCGCTGCCATTGCGGGTATTAATCAAGACTTGTATGAGGCGGCGCAAATTGATGGTGCAAACCGTTGGAAGCAAATCGTGAATGTTACGCTGCCGTGCATTAAGAGCACAATTATTGTATTGCTCATTTTGCGGCTTGGACAAGTAATGGAGGTAGGGTTTGAACAAATTTACTTGATGATGAGTTCTCCCGTTTCACATGTGGCTGATGTATTTGATACGTATGTATACCGAACAGGCATTCAAAACGGTCGTTTCAGTTATGCGACGGTCGTGGGCATATTTAAATCGGTGGTTGGTCTTATCCTTGTCGTTACAGCCAATCGTTTAGCTAAAAAATTCGGTGAGGAGGGTCTTTACTAATGCATAAGTCCCTCGGTTATAAAGTAACAAACGGCATTATTTATACGGCGCTTGGTCTAATTGGACTCATCACGCTGCTGCCTTTTCTATATGTCATTGTTGTTTCCTTTACAGATCCCTCGGAGTATTTGAGAAAGTCGTTAATTATAATTCCAGAGAAGTGGAGCCTTTCCTCCTATAAGTACATTTTATCGACTCCAATGTTTATGCGTTCATTGGGGGTCAGCGGCTTCTTGGCTGTTGTGGGTTCGGCAATCGGTATTATCGTTACAAGCGCTTTGGCTTATGCCTTGTCGCGGAGACGATTTTTCGGTAAAAAGTTTTTCCTCGTTGCGATTCTAATGACGATGCTGTTCAACCCGGGTATGATTCCAAACTTCCTTTTGGTTGAAAGCTTGGGACTTATTGATACCGTGTGGGCGTTGATTTTACCGGCTATTACGAGCGCTTGGTACGTATTTTTGATGAGAAATTTCTATCAGGAATTGCCGGAGGAGCTGGAGGAAGCAGCGAAGATCGATGGATGCAATGATATTGGGGTTTTCTTTCGAATTATGTTTCCTATCTCAATGCCAGCAGTCGCTGCGTTTGGGTTATTCTTTGCAGTAGGCTTCTGGAATACGTACTTCAACGGCGTATTGTACATTAACTCGGATGAACTTCGTCCGATGCAGGTTGTGCTGCAGATGATGCTGATTCAAGCTTCAACCAATATAGCTGATCCATCCGTAGCGGCAATGCTGCAGAGTGAGCAAATGCTCCCTCCAGAGACGATCAAGATGGCGGCGGTAGTCGTTGCGTCTCTGCCTATCATTATGGTTTATCCGTTCCTGCAGAAGTATTTTGTAAAAGGTATGCTGGTTGGTTCCGTAAAGGGTTAACGGACAAACGACCATTATATAGGGGTTTACTACAAATAAGGGAGGGTTTTAAAAATGAAAAAAAGTAGCTTTGGCATAACGCTTTTGACGCTCGTTCTTACGACAAGTTTAATTGGCTGTTCGAATGGTGGCGAAGCTAAATCGGCCGGCAATAAAGAGGGTAAACAAAAGCCGGTTGATATTAATATCGGCACGATGACTTATGGTGAATCTCCAAGCAGTGATCTCGAAAGTGTCCAGCAGCTCAATGAAAAACTAAACGTAAAGCTGAGCATCGATTTTTATCCGATTAATAGCTATAAAGAGAAGCTGAATGCTCTGCTTGCTTCAAAAAGCTTGCCTGATGTCATTCTTATTGAGGATATCAATGATCCTGCATTCTCAACCGCAATTGAGCAGGGTGCATTCTGGGATTTGACTCCGTTCTTGCAGGATTATCCGAACCTAGCAGGTTATCCGGAGAATGCCATTGAGAACATTAAGTTCAAGGGCAAATCCTACGGTATTCCGCGTGTCCGCCCATTGGATGGACATGAATCTCTCATTATTCGTCAAGATTGGCTTGATAAAGTGGGATTGAAAGCACCAACGACGATGGATGAGCTCTACAAAGTGTTAGAAGCTTTTACAAAAAATGATCCGGACGGCAACGGTAAAAACGATACCTTTGGTATGGTGCAAGCGAGTGTCAGTCCTTATATGATGACGATGTTTGGCGCAGGCACAGCGTGGAAGGAAACGGCTGAAGGCGGTCTTGAGCCATATTGGCTGACAGCTGAAGCAAGAGAAGCGCTTGAATTCTGGAGCAAGGCGTATGGCGATGGTCTTATTACGCCGGACTTGCCAGTAATGAAGCCAAGCCAAGTAAAAGAAATGATGATTCAAGGCAAAGCGGGCATCTCCTTCGGCAATATTAACGAAGCGTTTATTTTCGGACAAGAGCTGCAAAAAATGAAGCCTGAAGCAGAATTGAAGGCGTATGAAATTCCAGCTGCCACAGACGGCAAAAAGTACAATGAACAAGCATATGGCTACTATGGATTGTTCCTAGTCAGCAAAAAGGTAAGCGAAGACAAGCTGAAGAAAATCCTTGAGGTTTATAACGAAACGGCGACTGAAGAAGGCTACAATCTCGTTACCTATGGTATTAAAGACAAGGATTATACCGTATCGGAAGATGGTTCAATCGTTCAAACCGATGAAGGCAAGAAAAAAGCTTATGGTACAGCGACGACTGCGCAATGGATTTCCGGTTATTTCAACAAATATCAACGTGCTGAAGGACCTGGCATGCCAGCAGAAGTTAGAAATTACAACCGCCAGCTGGTAGATACCATCTCAGCATCCTCAATTAAGAATCCTGCTGCAGGGCTGCCAACGACTGAAGTGTGGATGGAAAAAGGCGGCGATTGGCAGAAGAAGTTTGTTGATATGTACACAAACGTTGTCATCCGCAAAGCAAGCATGGAGGACTGGGACAAGTTTATTAGCGGGCTTAAAGCCGACGCCAGCTTCCAGCAGCATCTGAAAGAAACAAGTGATTCTTACAAAGCGTTAGCAAGCAAGTAAGTAAATAAGCCCGGTAAGTTCGAATAGGTCAGTCGAGTTTACCGGGCTTATCTTTTTTATTAGATCATGTAGGGGGAATATGAAGTGGAAAAGTTAAATGGAGCCTTGCAGCTGGAAACGAGATGTATCAGTTCATTAATCAAAGTATTTGCCGATGAAGAACTGCATGCAGCTGCGGCAACTAGAGGCTCGGCACTGCTTGGTGAATCCTATTCGTTCCAGGTTGCATATCGGGCAGATGTACTTATGCGGCAGCTGCAGGTTCGGGTGGAATCCGAGCTTGAGCAAGCATTAACCGTACGAACGGTAGAGCTGGTACCCGCCAATATGGTGAGCTATCACGATGCGGATGAATATGTGCTGAGAAGCACGCCCGGCTTGTATCCAGATGCGTTAATCCCATTTGATGCAAACCGCGGTTTAACCGGTTATCCCAGTCAATGGCGTTCTCTATGGATAACTGTCGAGGTGCCGATGGATGCGAAAGCAGGTTTATTTGATATTCGTATTTATCTCATCAATGATAGCGGCGAGCAAGTAGGCGAGGAAACATTTACGCTGGAGGTAATTGCGGCAGCACTGCCGGAGCAGTCGCTTATCCATACCGAATGGTTCCATGTTGACTGCTTGGCTACCTACTATAAGACGGACGTATTTAGCGAGTACCATTGGCATTTGATTGAGCAATACATCCAAACCGCTGTGAAACATGGAATGAATATGATTTTGACCCCTTTGTTTACCCCTCCGTTAGACACGGAAATTGGGGGAGACCGCCCAACCGTGCAGCTCGTTCAAGTTGAACGCGTGGGGAATGATTACCGATTTACTTTTGAAAAATTAAAGCGCTGGATTGCACTATGTGACCGCAGCGGCGTGAAATATTTTGAGTTCTCTCATCTCTTTACGCAATGGGGTGCCAAGCATGCACCGAAGGTAGTCGCCACAGTTGATGGTCAGGAGAAGCAGCTGTTTGGCTGGGATACGGATTCCAAGGATTCGGAGTACACCGAATTTCTTGCGTTATTTTTGCATGAGTTAGTGTCATTTATAAAAGAAAACGGTTTAGAGAAGCGGGTTTATTTCCATCTGTCGGATGAGCCAAACCTTGCGGACATGGGCACCTATCGCGCAGCGAGTGAGCTTATTGGACCGATTTTGGAAGGATTTCCGATCATTGATGCACTCTCAGAGTATGAATTTTATGAAAGTGGTCTAATTAAGCACCCCATTCCAGCTAGCAATGCGATTCAGCCATTTCTTGAACACGGGGTAGAGGGATTATGGTCGTATTATTGCTGCGCCCAATACAAGCTTGTGTCTAATCGCTTTCTCCATATGCCGTCTTCGCGCAATCGTGTATTAGGCATGCAGCTGTACAAGCTGAAGCTTGCAGGTTTCTTGCATTGGGGCTACAACTTCTGGTATGCGCAGTTCTCGAAGTATCCGATTAATCCGTTTCAAGTGACGGATGCAGGCGGCGGTTTTCCAGCGGGGGATGCATTTCTTGTATATCCAGGTGCTGAAGGGCCGATTGAGTCTATCAGGCTGGAGGTGCTTACAGAAGCGCTGCAGGATCTGCGAGCTCTTGAGCTTCTAGAGCGCAGTACCTCACGAGAAGCGGTTATTGCTTTGCTCGAAGATGGCTTAACGCAGGAACTATCCTTTGAAGCATATCCGCGTGAGACGGAATGGTATATCCGCAAGCGTGAGGAAATTAACCGTCTAATTGGCGAGCATGCAAATTCGAAGTAGACATGGCAAGTTAAATACACCAAGTTCATGAGCAGAGGAGTAAGTGACATGGCATCATTCAGAGTGCAAGGTAATCAATTTCTTTATGAGGATAAACCGATAACGATTTTGTCGGGGGCGATTCATTATTTCCGTGTTATTCCGGAGTATTGGAAGGATCGATTGCTTAAGCTGAAAGCCTGCGGTTTTAATACAGTTGAAACGTATGTCGCATGGAATATGCACGAGCCGCAGGAAGGTAAGTTCTGTTTCACGGGAATGGCGGATATTGTAGCGTTTATCGAGATAGCAGCAGAGCTGGAATTGCTTGTCATTGTACGTCCAAGCCCTTACATTTGTGCGGAGTGGGAGTTCGGCGGCATGCCGGCTTGGCTGCTTGCTGAGGATGAAATGCGCTTGCGCTGCTATGACGAGTTATTTTTATCAAAAGTAGATGCTTATTATGATGTGCTGCTGCCGATGCTGAAGCCTTTGTTATGTACAAACGGCGGTCCAATTATTGCAATGCAAATTGAGAATGAGTACGGCAGCTATGGCAATGATCTAAAGTATCTTGAGCATATCAAGGAAAGCATGATTTCGCGCGGAATGGACGTTCTGCTGTTTACCTCAGATGGCCCGGAAGATTTTATGCTGCAGGGCGGGATGATTCCTGGTGTTCTTGAAACCGTAAACTTTGGTTCGAGAACAGAGGAAGCTTTTAACAGCTTAAAGCAAGTCCAGCCGGACAAGCCGCTCATGTGCATGGAGTATTGGAATGGTTGGTTCGATCACTGGAACAAGCCGCATCATACGCGGGATGCACAGGAAGCGGTGCAAGTGTTTGAGGATATGCTGAATGCTGGCGGATCGGTTAACTTCTATATGTTCCATGGAGGTACGAATTTCGGATTCTATAATGGGGCCAACAACCACGGGAAATATGAGCCGACGGTAACGAGCTACGACTATGATAGTCCACTAACGGAGTGGGGGGATATTACGGAGAAATACGTCCTGTTAAGGGAGCTTATCGCAAAGCATTTTGGCACGGTGTTAATGCCGCTTCCGGAGCCTGTTCGCAAAATGGCATATGGCGCTGTTCAGATGAAGCCGGTTGCGCCGCTGTTCGATGTGCTGCCGCTGCTGTCGACACCGGTGCAGCGCACTTGCCCTGAACCGATGGAGAAGCTCGGACAGGATTATGGATTTATTTTATATACAACAAAGGTTTCGGGCCCAAGACTACATTGTTCACTTGTCTTGCAGGAGGTTCACGATCGCGCGCTCGTATTTTTAGATGGAGAGTATAAGGGTGTTATAGAGCGCTGGGACCCACAGCCAATCGAGTTCGATGTGCCGGAGGGCGGGGCAGAGCTTCGTATTCTAGTCGAGAATATGGGCAGAACCAACTATGGACCGTATTTGCGAGATTATAAAGGGATTACTGAAGGGGTGAGATTAGGCTTCCAATTTCTATTTGATTGGACGATTCATTCGCTGCCGCTTCATAATCTTGCTCAACTTGAGCAAGCGCCTGCTGCTGAAGAGCGAGTACAAGACATAAATGGACCAACCTTCTACCAAGGCTCCTTCCACATTGAGCAGGAGTCGGATATTGCAGATACCTTCCTGGCACTTGAAGGCTGGACCAAAGGAATTGTATTCGTAAATGGCTTTAACCTCGGACGTTACTGGGAAGCAGGGCCGCAGAAGACGCTTTATGTTCCAGGTCCGCTGCTTCGTACCGGTGCAAATGAAATTGTAGTGTTCGAGCTGCATGGAGCGAAGGAGCTGCAGGTGACGCTTCAAGATACACCTGATTTGGGGTAGTGCAAAGTATTGCAAAGTAATACCATCATGAACTGGAGATTGGAGAGGTTTCATTCATGAAGATCAGGAAGAGGTCTATTTCAATTGTAGTGGTATGCTGTATGGCATTTCAGCTTTTGTTTGCGGGGCTGCCTATGCTTGGCGATCAAGCGGTTGCGAGTCCGAATATAATGGTCAATTTGATTGCTAATGGCGGCTTTGAGGAAGGCGACTTAATTCCGGATAAAGGTTGGCAGGATGGAGGAAGACCAACGGGCTGGGGCGTATGGCGCGCAATGGAAGGCAATCAGAATGTATCCGTTACGGAGGCTGTCTATCACACGGGAGCACGATCAGTGCAAGTGAAGCACGATAAGCTTGCTAGAACAGACGTCGTTCCTGATCCGCTTGTTCCGATTACACCAGGGCAGACCTATAAGCTGCAGGCTTGGATGAAGACGAATCAAGTGCTGCCGGAAAATGTGAGTAAAGGCGTATATATTCGTACGCAGTATTGCGGTGCTGACGGGAAAAAGATTGAAGACGGTCCTTATCTTCCTTATGTAAGAGGGACAACGGATTGGACCTCTTATGAACTGCTGCTGCAGGTTCCAGATAAGCCGCAAATTGCTAGCTTTAAGGTTGAAATATTTTTTGAGACGGGTACAGGAACTCTATGGATTGACGATGTAACGCTCACTCCATTCAAAGATATTACGTCCATCGCGCTTAGCCCACAAAACGTAAACATGGATAAGGAGCAAAAAGTCCAGCTGATTCCTACTGTGGTACCTGCGAATGCACCGATGAATGAACTGATTTGGAGCTCCTCCAATTCGCTAGTAGCAACGGTTCAAAATGGCGAAGTAACGGCTCATGATTACGGTACGGCGGTGATTACAGCTGCGACGAGCGATCGTAGAGTATCCGCACAAAGCTTCGTTACGGTAGAATCGGAAGCACAGAAAAAAGCGTATGAAACGCTTCGCAAAAAATGGGCGGCAAAGCTGGTTGGCGGAGAAGGGATCGATATGAATGATCCTGAGCTTGCTGCAAATGTTGAAGCCTTAGTAAACCGAATGACGAATAAAGAAGGTACCGGAAGATGGGACAAGCTGAATAAAGCTGCTGATGCGGAGGCATTATGGGAAGACGTCATCAGCAAAACTCAAAATGATTCGTGGCGCATTTCCTGGGCGTACGGCATTATTCGAGATCTCTCGTTGGCTTATTCGATGAAAGGCTCCTCTCTTTTTCAAAATGAAGACTTGAAAAACGATATTATTCAGGCGATGGAATGGATGCTGAAGTATCAATACAATTCCAGCAAGAAGATTACAGGAAACTGGTGGGATTGGGAGATCGGAACACCGCAGGAAATTATGAATATCCTGTCGCTCATGTATGATGCAATGCCGCCAGCTTTGATTGCGAAATATATTGAAGCGATTGATAAGTTCGTGCCCGACCCAAAGAAACGTGTAGCGAACTCAGCGACGATTGAAACAGGAGCAAACCTGCTTGATAAAGCACTCGTTGTGACGCTGCGTGGCATTGTAGGTCAACATGCCGCTAAAGTCATGCAGGGACGCGATTCGATTGCGGATGAGTTCTTGTATGTGAAGAAGGGGGATGGGCTTTATGAGGATGGTTCCCTCGTTCAACATACAAGCATAGCGTATACCGGCGGTTATGGTGCGGTATTGCTCGGACGTATGGCAGATTTATTTTATATTTTTGCAGATTCAGAGTGGGTGATTTCAGACCCGAGTGCAAGCAATGTTTATAACTGGGTAAAAGATTCTTTTGAACCGCTTTTATATAAAGGTGCGATTCTGGATTCAGTTAAAGGTAGAAGCATTTCTCGTGCGGCCGACTCTGATCATATTACAGGTCGCTCCATTATCATGACATTGCTGCGACTGGCTCAGTCCGCCCCGCCTGCCATAGCAGAGGAAACCAAAAGTATGGTGAAGGAATGGGTACGTTCTGACACGACATTTGAAAACTATTACGATGGATTGCCATTATATGAGCTTCATTTATTAAAGCAATTAATGCAGGATGACAGCGTTGCTCCTCGCGGCGAGCTGGTGCATACGCAAATGTTCGCAGGTATGGATCGTGCGGTTCAGCTTCGTCCTTACTTCGGGCTATCTATCAGTATGTTCTCGGATCGCATTGCAGCGTTTGAATATGGCAATGGCGAGAATAAAAAGGGCTGGTACACCGGAATCGGAATGACAAATGTGTACAATAGCGACTTAAAGCAGTTTAGTGATCATTATTGGCCAACGATTGATAGCTATAGGCTGCCCGGAACAACAACGGATCGTTCTTACAGAGAGCCCGCAGAATGGGGCAATTATATGAATGGAAAGGACTGGGTTGGCGGCTCAGTAATCGATGATTACTATGGGGCTGTAGGTATGGAATTCTCGCTTGCAGGCAGTACAGGGAGCTCCTTGCAAGGAAAAAAATCATGGTTCTTGTTCGATGATGAAATGGTTGCAATAGGCTCTGATATTGTTAACAACACGGCGAGCATGACTGAAACGATCGTTGAGAACCGTCAGCTAACCGAAGCGGGTACCAATAAGCTTATTGTGAACGGTCATGAAATGCCAACAAGCTTAGGCTGGCAGGAGCAAATGACGGATGTGAAATGGGCTCATATGGAGGGCAATGCGGCCGGTTCTGATATTGGATACGTATTCCCTTCGGGTGAAAAAGTGACAGGCAAACGTGAAGCGCGCGAGGGAGCTTGGAGCGAAATTAATAAGGGCGGCCCAGCGGATGTAGTGAAGCGCAATTATTTAAGCCTTGCCATTGAGCATGGCATATTGCCGACAGCTGGCACTTATGAATATGTGCTGCTCCCGGGCAAGACGCCGGAGCAAACGGCGGCATATGAAGCGAATCCAGACATCCAAGTACTGGCTAAAACGGAGAAGGTTCATGCTGTAAAAGAAACGAAGCGGCAGGTTACAGGTTTGAATTTCTGGGAGGCGTCTGCTTTCCAGTATGTAAAGACCGATAAACCTATTTCCATGATGATGAAGGAAAAAGGCAGTGAGCTTACCCTTGCGATTGCTGAACCTACACAGAAGCAGGGCATGGTAACGGTTGACCTCGGTAAAATAGGATTGCAGATCATTGCACAAGATCCGAGCATTCAAGTCGTACAAACTTTCCCGTATACTCGCTTGGCAATCCATACGCAAGGAGCAGCAGGAAAAGTCCATACGATTACGTTGAAGGTTGATCCGAGCCAAACGATCGATATGGAAGCCATGCAGCCGGAAGAAGGTAAAACCTTTAAAATTCCGGTGATGGAGGATACCTTCGTTCGTAGTGGAGCAAATCATGCCAATGTGAATAATGGCTCCAAAGATTATGTTGAAGTGCGTGAATATGGCGAGGGATTTACACAACGATCCTTCATGAAGTTTGACCTCGGCAGTATCTCTGGTGATATGGAGTCTGTAAAGCTGAAGGTCTACGGAAAAATAAATGATGGCGATGCCAAATACGACTCGAACATAATCGGTGTTCACCGCGTTGAGGACGATTCTTGGAAAGAGACCGAGATGGTATGGGGCAATCAACCGGCTTATGGTGATGCCATCTCCACAATTGCTTTCAAAAAGGTTGATAAATGGCGTGAATACGAGCTGGCAGATACCGTAAAAGCGGAGCTGCTGCGTGATCAGCGTTTAAGTTTAGCATTGATCGAGCAGTCAGGCGTGAAAGGCTTGAATACACAGATCAAGAGTAAAGAAAACGCTGCGTTTGCGCCATATTTGGAAGTGAAGATGAAGGCATCAGAGGGTGCAAAGGTGACGGAGATCACTGTTACACCACCGGAAGCAACGCTAAAGCAGGGTAAGCAAGTGAAGCTTGAAGCGGCTGTGAAACCAGACCATGCAAAAAACAAACAAATCGTTTGGACGATGAGCGATGAGCATCGTGCCTTAGCAACGATGCAAGTTAATAATGGACAAGCCGTTGTTACAGGCGTGCTGCCCGGCAAGGTGGAGATTATTGCAGCTTCTGTCGATGGAGGGTATCAAGCGACGGCGACTATTGTAATTGAGGCGGCGGAAGTAAAACCAGATCCGGAGCCAACGCCGAAGCCTGATCCAACGCCAACACCAACACCGACTCCTGATCCAACGCCGAGCCCGGCACCTGGAGGTTCAGGTTCAAATGAGATAACGATAAAAGAACGGGTTCAAGGCATGCTTGGCAGTGAATTAAAAATGGTCAGTACAGACGAGCAATTGGCGGCTGGGCAGATTTTAGTTTCAATACCGAATGGAGCCCAGAGCGTTCAGCTCTCCTCCGCTGCCATTTCGAAGCTGCTGGAGTGGAACCGTGAAGCTATGCTAATTGTGAGCGGGTCCAATATGTTTATTACTTTTCCACTAAAGCAGATGGCTAATCTTCAAGAGGCAAATGGTGTGCGAGTCGGAATGGAGCCTATTGCTGAAGACGCAGTTACAACGATTACAGACCATGCCAAAAAATTAGGTGCTTCACTCGTTCATATCGCAGACCAAGTTGTAGTGGAGGCGGACTCCTTGCAGCGAATGTACGGCAGCTTGATTAATGCTGGAAAGCTGGAAATGAAATGGACGATAGAAACGAAAGCAAATCCGGCTCATTTGGCGGGGCTGCGTTATGACGAGGAGCGCAAAGCGCTTGTTCCAGTTCCAATGAAGCTAAAAGCGGCTGGGAGCGGTGTAGAAGCAATCTTTGACGGCCTGCCAGACGAAACCTACCTGTTGGTTGAAGCGAACAAGACGTTTGCGGATCTTGGGAAGCACTGGGTCAAGGATGATGCACAATACTTGGCATCTAAGTTTATTATGCAAGGAAGAAATGCAGATACCTTCGCGCCTCAGGTGGAAATTACTCGCGCAGAGATGGCTGCTATAATCGCTCGTATGCTGGATCTTGGTGTGAAAGGTTCAGATCTAACGTACACCGATGCAAGCGGCATGCAGGGCAGTTGGTACGAGAATGATATTATTCGAGTGCATGAGGCGGGACTGATGAACGGTTATGCAGACGGCTCGTTTAAGCCAGAGCAAACCATTACGCGCCAAGAATTGGCGGTGCTGATTGCTCGCGTCATGAGTAAGATTCAACCAGACTGGATGACGGGGGCAGATTCTGCTCAGCTTAATATGTTTACGGATTCCCAAAATATTGCGCCATGGAGTGTAAAGGAAGCAGCAGCAGCGGTAAATAATAGATTGCTGCAAGGGGACAAGCAGCAAAGGTTTAACCCTGCGGCTTTAGCGACTCGTGCGGAAGCAGCCGCTATCGTGAAGAGAATGCTGGATCAGATAAATCGATAGCTGAGAGGATGGAAGGACATGTGGAAATCGGCAATTGAAGATGCAATGGAGAAGACAAAAAAGAACATCCAGCGTTTTGGGGTTCGCTTCCCGCATGTCAGTGTCAACGGCAAGTATGAACGCAATGACAATGAAGATTGGACAAACGGATTTTGGAGTGGAATGCTGTGGTTATGCTACGAATATTCCGGAGATGAAGCTTACCGTGATGCTGCTCGGCTCACGGTAAAGAGCTTCAAGCATCGTATGGAAAAGCATATTGTGCTCGATCATCATGACATCGGTTTCTTATACACCTTATCCTCGCAAGCACAGTGGATTTTGGAGCGGGATGAGGAAGCAAGAGAGCTGACATTACAGGCGGCAGATGTGCTTTTGCGCCGCTTTAGAGAGAAAGGGCAATACATTCAGGCTTGGGGACTGGCTGGAGACGAGAAGCATGGCGGGCGCATGATTATTGATTGCCTCTTGAATCTTCCATTGTTATTTTGGGCTTATCAACAAACGGGTGATAAGCGTTATTATAAGGTTGCTGTTAAGCAGGCAGATCAAAGCCGCCGCTACCTTGTGCGAGGTGACGACAGCTCCTATCATACCTTCGTTTTTAATGAAGAAACCGGTGAGGCGCTCGGCGGCGCAACACATCAAGGATACACGAACGGATCGACATGGTCCCGCGGTCAAGCATGGGGTATTTATGGCTTTGCACTTGCCTATCGCTACACCGGGAATAAGGCGTATTTGGATACAGCGAAACGGATGGCAGCCTATTTCCTCTCAAAGCTGCCAGAGGATGATGTAGCTTACTGGGACTTTGATGTTCAGGTCGAGGAAGGGACGTTCCGTGACAGCTCTGCCTCTGCGATTACAGCCGCGGGCTTGCTGGAATTAATGAGCCATCTGGACGATAACGATCCAGATCGCGCAGAATTTGAACGGAAGCTGATTTTGTCGATGACCTCACTTGTTCGTCATTACTCCACGATGGGAGAAGAGGCAGAAGGGTTATTAAAGCATGGCTCTTATTATGTAAGAGGCAATACAGCGCCGGATGATTTTATGATCTGGGGGGACTACTTTTACCTTGAGGCACTTATGCGGATGGAAAAAGGAATAAAAGGTTACTGGTACGAGTAAATGGAGTAAGAGAGCAGGCTCTATTTTAAAATTGTAGTGAGTCCCTTTCTATTTTTGGATGGGCAGGTTTAATGATTATTATTTTTGGCATGATTCGCATAGGCGGGTTTAAGCGGAATCGGGCATTAATAGGCACGCTTGGATAGTTGCAGAATTACACGAATAAAAGTAGGATATGGAAGGTGAATAACTATGAATAAAGGGAAAATTTCCGTTAAGCTGGAGCAGAATAACAGCTATTTTCCGATTGCAGTTGAAGAAGAGTACGACTGGCTTGCGATTCGCTTTACGTATGAGAAGAAAAATTCATGGGGAAGATTGCATTTATTCGATGCGGAGAACAATATTCGCTTCTGCTTCCTAGATGGTGGAAACGAGCGGCTGATCGTCGTTCATAAACAGGTAGAATTTACGAGTCCCATAGCGATGCCGGGTTCCATTGTTCAAGGCGTATGGACGCTTGAGGTTTCAAATGAAGAGGGCAGAATGTTCGAAGCAGAATGGGAGTTCGGACATGGCGCTCTGCCGGCGGAATATGAATCGACACAGATGCAGGGCGAGCATGAATATTGGAGCACTGGAAATTTGAATGCTGGCGTCACGATGGACAACTACGATTGGGCGAAGGTGTGGAAGACGGGGGGCCGCTATTACAAAGGTGATTTCCACACACATACCATATTGTCCGATGGCAAAATGACGCAGCTTATGAACCGTGAGCAAACGGCAAAGCAGGGTCTGGATTTCTTTGTAGCGACGGATCACAATGTACTGTCTACATCATGGGCGAAAGGAGATGCACTTGTCATTCCCGGCGTGGAGGTCACAGCTGGTGACGGGCATTGGAATGCACTTGGTCTAAGGAAATGGATCGATTGGAGAGCGACTGCACAAGACGGCGGCTTGACGACGCAGCAGGGAATGGACCGATTGATGAAGGAAGCAGCGGAGCTCGGAGCGGTCTGCTCCATAAATCATCCGATGCTGGCACCTTGGGCATGGCTATATGGGGAGACGCAGCTAAAGGGATTACACTCCATGGAAATATGGAATGATCCGACCTTTTCTCCGAACACTGTCGCTACAGAGAAGGCATTGCAGCTATGGACGGCAAGCTGGAATGAAGGATATCGGATTACGGGAATTGGCGGTTCTGACTCACATATGCTGCCTACAGATAAATATGAAGATAGCCCCATTCCTTCTTTAATTGGCGACCCTTCCACGTATGTGTGGTGTAATGATTTGAGTGCAGACAACGTATTAGAAGGCGTAAAAAATGGGCATGTTTATGTGTCGCGCGGACCCGTGATTGAAGCGTCGATTCAAGTCAGCGGCCACGATTACCGATTCGGCTGTAATTTGTCTGATGCGTTTAGTTTGGGGAAAAGCGAGGCTGCATCCCATGAAGTAAACTGTACATTAAGTGTAGCGAGTGATGTGTTCGCTCGAGTAACCTTAATTCACAACGGTATTGCTGAATCCGTGAAGGAAGTTTCTGCGGCGGCTGCGGGAGAAGCGCCAGCGGCGCTGGAATGGAATATACCTTGGGAAGAAGGCGCATATAACTGGTATCGCTTTGATATTCGCGATGAAGCGGGAATGCTGCTCGCCTTTACGAACCCATTCTATTACGGTTCTAAGGAGCCACAGATTACAACTTACAATGAGCTCTTGGCAAGCGCTAATTTGACACAAGAGGGTTAAGGCAGCCTTTCGTAAACGCTGGCACTTATACATTTCATAATAAACAAGCCCGTGACAGCGATGTTTGTAGACATCGTCGTTTCACGGGCTTTAAGTCTAATGATTCGTTCACATCACTTAAAAAGGGTTCAAAACATGGAAAAAAACGTTTGGCGATGCCATCCGATAATAATAGCTGCACCAGCCTACTCCTTTGTGGTTGAAGCGGTTTACTGTGCTGTACACCAACCGTTCCTGTTCCAGCTCTTCGATCCTCGCAATTCGTCCCTCCACATAGTCCATAATTCTAACGGACGCAGTATCCAAGCGACTAATAACTCCGCCATAACGAATGTCGATGACTTCCCAACCAAATGGCTTGAACATGCGCAGCCACTGCGAGCGATGTGCTATTCGAAGCTCACGTACTGCTTCTGCAATAGCGGTCAGCTCATTCATGGCTATGTGTCTCAGTTTATTATTATCCTTTGAATCATAAGCTTGCTTAAGTGTAATGCCGATTTCGCTCTTTAGCTTCAATACGGCGCACAGCTTCTCAGGCACCTCGAACAAATAATCAAGCGAAGCATCCTTATCGCGTTTATTATGAATTTGCAGCTCTAAGTTAGCATAGTGACTGTCCAGATCCAGCCCTTCAATTTGCTTGTCGAACATCCCGAGCAGCACATCTTGGTATAGTAGAAACTTTGAAGGGTTGCTTTGCTTGCTGTTGTTTGGCTCTGATCCTGGAATTTCGTCGAGATCCTTCAACTGCATGAAAGCTTCTGCTTCTATTCCAGTACAAAACTTAACTCGTTCCGCCAGCTGTTCTTGCGTTGGCTTTTGTTCGGAGTAAGCGTGCTCCGCATAAAGCTGCAGACCAAGCAACGCTGCGAATGGATTTCCCTCATTGCCGTCGTCGCCCCACATGGTCGCATATACTTCACGGATGCCTTGCTGTTTGCACACTTGCAGCGCAACATCTGAAGCGTTCAGCGATAAGCCGTAATTCACGCCGAATGTGTTGAAAATCCAAACGGCTCCTGCGAATACTAAATTACAGCCGAGCGGTCGATGATTAGCGATAACCCTCTCGTAATCCTCAGCTTCCAAATGTACATAATCCCAATACACCATATCGACATCTTTGGGAATGCGGCTTGCCATCTCCTCTGGAATGGAAGTATCTTTATCGTAATATTCATCGCCATTCCCGGAAGCGAGCTTCAGGAACATATCGCTCCACATCATCGGCTTCAAGCCACGGCTGCGAGCGACCTCGAGTACCTTCTCCAAATGTGAAGTCATAATACTAAAGCGGCTTTCGTAGCCATTCAAGTCCAAATACTTGCCGCGGCCAAGTTCCTCTGCTTCATCCATTCCGATATGAAGCTTGCGACTGCGGAATGGCGAGCTGGCAGCATCAATCATTTTTTCGATTAGCTTATCTGTCCGTTCGTCACCGACGAGCAAGGCGCCTTTTGTATCGCGGTAATGCTTGATCGGCTCCCATTTTAGAAATTCCTCCAGATGCGCGAGTGTTTGTATGCTTGGGAAAGCTTCGATACCGAATTGGTCGGCATAATCGTCAATTTCCTTCAGCTCCGCATGCGTATAACGGCCCCGCATGTAGCCAAAATACGGTTCGCCTTCAATTTCGTATGTATCCTCCATGTACAGCATGACCGTGTTCATTCCCATTAAAGCCATCTTATTCAGCATGGATTTAAAGCCGTCTAAAGTAAGCACCGCGTTGCGGGAAAGATCAAACATAGGTCCGATTTGATCGAACTGCTGCTTCTCACGGATATGGAATGTGCTGCTCTTGCGGCTATGTTGAATGAGCAAGCCAAGTCCGCGGAAAAATTGATGTTTTTGTCCATAACGAATATAAGCCTTGTCCTGTTCAAGGCAAACTTCCAGTTCACCTTCGGATGGTTCGATATGAACGGGCAGCCCGTCCTCTTGCAAGTCAATTCCCAGCTCTTTTATGAGCAGCTGTACACCAAGCATTAGCTCCTCATAATGCCCCTCGAAACGTAGCTTCATATGATCTTCCTCCAGCATTTCGGATTTTGTGAAGATGATAACCACATATAGTTTAATGCTATTCCAACCATTTGATGAAAGCAATAAGGACTTCATTCGCACATTTGAGGTGCATCACGCTTTTATATGTTATGAACGATCTTTCAGAAGCAAGCCGTTTAACACGAGGGATAGACTCTGCAAAGCCTTACTCAAGCCATCCTCGGCGTTTTCGGCGTTGGCCAGCCAAAACGCAGTATTAATTAGCGCTCCATTTAATAACCGCGCTAAAGCTTCGTGATCTGTCGTCTTTATAACTTGATCTATCATTAAACGATGAAGCATATCAGCCATCGTTGCGAGACATTGGGACTGAGATGATTGCGAATAAGCATTTCCGAGAGCCGAGGGTGCATCTCTAAGAACGATTCGCTGAATTTCCGGCTCAAGCGCCATGGAAAGATATGCGTGGCAGCGACCGACGAACCCTTCCCAATTTCCTTCGGCTGTATCTGAAATTTCGGCTAATCTGCTATCCATATCAGCATCTATTTCGTTGACAACTGCTTCTAATAACCCTTTTTTGTCGCCAAAATGATGATATAACGCACCGCGCGTTAACCCCGCTGAAGCTGTAAGCTCATCCATCGATGTGTTTGCATACCCAATCGTGCCAAATGCTTCTCTAGCGGCATTCACTAGTTTGATTCGAGTTTCTGCAATCATTTCTGATCTCGTTTTGCGAGCCATGTTTCCTCCTGCTTGCATTCTTTTTTTAGTCATTGACATACGCGCCGTATGTATTTATATTATTCACATACATGTCGTATGTCAAATCATATTTCGACTCCCAAATCAAACAGAGTCTTAATAAAAAGTTTTTCATATGAGGGGAGAAAAGGAATGAACAGTGTAGTACGAATCGTTTACTGCTTGGAGGTGCATCATGGCTAATTCGTACCGCGAGATATTTAAAGCTGCCGGAGCAAAAGGGTTTTCAGCTGCAGGTTTTGTTGCTCGTATGCCTATATCGATGATGGGCATTGGCATCGTGACCATGTTGTCGCAGCTGCGCGGCGAATACTGGCTAGCAGGTGCTGTAGCAGCTACCTTTGCTTTATCAACGGCTTTAATGGCTCCACAAATTTCCCGTATGGTAGATCGGTTGGGTCAATCCCGTATCCTGCTCCCATTTACAGGGATTAGTGTAGTATCTATCGTTTTCTTGCTGCTATGCACAAGATATGAAGCGCCGGATTGGACGCTATTCCTGTTTGCCTTAATTGCAGGCTGCATGCCTAGTATGCCGGCAATGGTTCGTGCACGCTGGGCTGAGCTGTACCGGGGCTCCCCGAAGCTTCAAACGGCGTTTGCTTTTGAATCTGTGATGGATGAGCTTTGCTTTATCATTGGCCCAATCATTTCGGTCGGTTTAAGCGTTATGCTGTTTCCCGAAGCGGGTCCGCTGCTAGCCATCGTTTTTTTAGCCATAGGGGTTATCCTGTTTACGATGCAAAAGAGTACAGAACCTGCTGTCCGTCCTCTGCATACAGATCATAAAGGATCGGTTATTATGATTGGATCATTGCGGGTATTGGTGTTTGCGCTCATTGCGTTAGGCACTATTTTTGGCACCGTGGATATTGTTAGTGTAGCTTTTGCAGAAAATCAAGGAAATACTGCAGCTGCCAGCATTGTGCTTTCCGTTTATGCTTTAGGCTCGTGCTTAGCTGGCTTGGTTTATGGTGCACTTAGGATGAGAACTCCACTTTATCGCCAGTTTTTGTGGGCTGCCGCGGTCACCATGGCAACGATGCTTCCGCTATTATTTGTAGATAATATAACGAAGCTAGCAGTAGCTGTATTTTTCGCTGGGATATCGGTAGCTCCTACTATTATTGTTACGATGGGCTTGGTGGAGAAAATTGTGCCCGAATCCAAAGTGACGGAAGGAATGACTTGGGCAATTACAGGCATGGGAATCGGGGTTGCTTTAGGATCATCCGTTGCCGGCTGGGTGGTGGATCACTTTGGTGCGCGAACGGGATTCGCGGTAGCAATAGCAGCAGGAATTCTCGCTCTGATTATTGTGGCTCTTGGTTATAAATCGCTGATGACAGCATATAATTACGCAGTAAGGAGCTCTGAGCAATAAGTGTTTATATGCTTAGAGCTATAGTATGAATACTAACCCACGACCAAATAAGGTTGTGGGCTTTTGTTTGTACTGTAATAAAGACAGCCTGGCAGTAATAAACAGTTATAGTCATTTTCCATCTTTACCCATATGGAGATATGTGAGTAAATAGGTTGGTAACGAAAGGGGGAACAATATGACCTTTATGAATAAGCTTCCTAAAGCGATAGAAGCACAACTTAGAGAGAAAACGCTGTTTCATGCCGTATCAGATTTAATGAATGATGGTCAGTTTGGGGAAGAATGGCTGGTCCTGACTGAAAAGGAAGTATCGGTGTGGCGTTCGGATGGGATGATGGTGACTAAACTCGCATTTTCGGATATTACAGATGCCCGGGCTGTTGGCGGAGTAGGCGGCGGCTCATTGCTAGCGGATACCAAGAACGGTCCGATTATCCTTATACGCTACACAGCATCGCTTACTTCTATATTTGGATACGCATCTAAATTAATGGGTGCAGTGGCAAAAGGCGAAGAGCGGCCAACGGTTTCTGAGAAAGAATTCCCGAGAAACTGTCCAAAATGCCGCAATCCGCTGCCGGACGATTCTCAAGCTTGCCCCGTTTGTAAAAACAACGGCAAGGTTCTGTTTCGAATGCTGAGCTACGCGAAGCCTTACAAGCTGCAAATGGTTGCGGCAGCGATTATGTTGATTTTCACAACATTGGTTGAGCTTATCCCGCCATTTTTGACCAAAATGATTGTGGATGATGTACTGACTCCAAAGGATATGGGCTCCACGCTTTTGTGGATTGTTATCGGCCTTGCAGCGACCTCACTGGTAGTCACTCTCATGCAGACCGTGCGCGGTATTATTGGCGTGTGGATCGGTTCCAAATTAATGGGCGATCTTCGGCACGATGTCTATAATGCCTTGATGAGATTGTCGTTATCCTTCTTTGACCGAAGGCAATCCTCGCAGTTCATTGGACGGGTAAACAATGATTCAGAGGCGATGCGGCAATTCATGACCGATGGTGTCATATGGGTCTCTGGTGAGTCGCTGCGTGTCATTGCGATTTTCATCATCATGTTTAGCTTTGATTGGAAATTAACGCTGCTCGCCATGCTGCCTATGCCGCTTATGATTATTTTGTCCAGTGTATTATGGCCGATGATCGGTCGGCGGTGGTATCAACAGTGGAGGTCTATTTTCAGATTAAATGCTTTAGTTGGCGATTCTTTGCAAGGTATTCGTGTGGTTAAGGCATTTGGTCAGGAAAAGACGGAAATGTCACGTTATACGGCAGCGAATAAGGAGCTTGTTCGGCATAATATTCGAATTGAAGGTCTGTGGCAGGGCATGTTCCCCGTCTTCGCTTTAGTCGCTGGAGCGGGTACCTTATTGATTTGGTATTTTGGCGGCAAAACCGTGCTTCAGGGCAATCTATCTATCGGTACCTTGATCGCTCTAGTTACCTATTTGGGCATGCTTCTTGGACCATTGCAGTGGGTAAGCCAAATGATCAACTGGGCAACGCATGCGATTTCGGCAGCCGACCGCGTATTTGAAATTATGGATACCCCGTCTGATGTGCCCGATACTGTAAACCCAGCACAGATTGGCCGCGTAAAAGGCGAGGTTGAATTCAAAAAGGTGACTTATGGATACGAAAAGCATCACCCTGTGCTCAAAAGCGTAGACTTAAAGGTAGCTGCAGGCGAGATGATCGGATTAGTCGGACATTCCGGTGCCGGAAAATCGACGTTTATTAACATGATTTGCCGATTTTATGATTCGGATGAGGGTACGATTACGATCGACGGCACGAACATCCGCAATATTAGCCAGAACGACCTGCGCAAGCAGATTGGCGTCGTGCTGCAGGAGACGTTTCTGTTTGACGGGACGATAGCAGAAAATATTGCCTACTCTAAACCGGACGCTACAGAGCTGGAAATTATGCGCGCAGCCAAAATCGCTAATGCACATGATTTCATCGTTCAGCTGCCGGATGGCTACGACACGAGAGTTGGTGAACGCGGCCACAAGCTGTCTGGTGGAGAAAAGCAGCGGGTATCTATTGCTCGCGCCATTATTCATGATCCGCGAATTCTAATTCTGGACGAAGCAACAGCCTCCGTAGATACGGTGACGGAGCGTCAAATTCAAGAAGCGATATCGCGTCTGGTTAAAGGAAGAACAACATTCGCGATTGCCCATCGATTGTCGACTTTGCGCAATGCAGACCGGCTTGTCGTGCTGGATCACGGCAAAATTGTTGAAGTAGGAACACATGAGGAGCTGCTGGCTTCCGAGGGTGCATACTACAAGCTGGTTGAGGCGCAAAAGGAAATGTCCAAGATCAAGGGGGTTGAAAATGCATGATTGATTCCAATGACATTGGTGTTGAAATAAACACAAAGGACCCTTTTGAGATTAATCTATTGGAACCCAATGCGGTCTCATTTTCCCGCAGCCAAGGCGGCGTTTTTCAAGGTGTATTAGAAGGAAAGGCCTATGAAGAAATCATACTCTTTCGTATATTTCCTTTCCAATACACGACCCAGTATATTTCCGTCCGCGATGCAAAGGGTGAAGAGATCGGCGTTATTCAGGATATTGAGCAGCTGGATAAAGAAAGCCGAACCGAAATGGATAAGGAGCTGAAGCTTCGGTATTTCCTTCCGCTTGTAACTCATATTGATTCCATTAAGCAAAAAGCCGACATGTGGATTTGGGAGCTGCAAACGAATTTGGGACCGACCCGCATCGTCATGCGGAACTTGCATGAGCATATGCAATACCCGAGTAATAATCGAATTATTCTGACCGACATCAACGGCAAAAGATGTGAAGTTCGTGATTGGAAGAGGTTAAACGGCCACAGTCGCGGTCAGTTGAAGGACGTCTTATAAGGCAATGAAAACAGTGCTGTCTCTCTTTTTTAAAAAAGAGGGCGGCACTTTTGTATTGTCTTATGATGCTCGTGTAGAAAAAAGTAGATTGCATGTGAAAATCATCGTAAGATAGAATGAATATCCACATTCAACCATTATTCCAATGATCAATGGAAGGAACATGAGGAAATGAACAAAGTAGTTAAAATAACGACAGGCACAATTATTATTGCGGCGTTTAGCTTGATGGTCTATCTTGGGTATAGCTATCTCAACAAACTCAAAACCGAATTATCAAGCATCGCCTTGTCGGAGCTCAGCACAGGGGAAGAAGTGGCGGTTGATTTTGCGGAGAAACCAACGGTTTTATCCATTTTTACTTCATGGTGCCCTTACTGTAATGAGGATGCCCCAAAAATGGTCGCTTTGCATGAAAAGTATAAGGATAGAATTAATGTATACGGTATAAATGTTACGAATCGTGATGAATTATCAGAGGTAAAAAGCTATGTGGAGCAGCATCAAATTACATACCCGGTCCTCCTGGATAAAACGGGGGATGTATACAAGTACTATGGCGGAGATGGCTTCCCGGCTCTGTGCTTTGTGAATACGGACGGGGAAATCATTGATTACATTATCGGATCGCTTGACCAAGATGAAATAGAAGCTTCGTTTAAGAAGCTTCTCGGCGAGACCTAAAGGAGAGATACTTTTGATTCAATATAAAAATGAACATGTAACCGTGTTCCAAAGTGAGTTATATCAAACGACAGCGACGGTCATTCAGACGGAGGAAATGGTACTCATCGTAGATCCGAACTGGCTTGCGGGAGAAGTTGAGGCGATTAAAGAGTATGTAAATAAGATCAAAGGTGATCGAGCTCTGTATCTATTATTTACTCACGGAGATTTCGATCATATTATTGGTTATCAAGCGTTCCCTGATGCCACAACCATCGGCAGTACCGGGCTGCAGCATCATCCGCAAAAAGAAGAGAAGCTTGAAATGATTCGAGATTTTGATCGTAAAAACTATATTGCAAGAAATTATCCTATCGCATTCCCGAACCTTGATATCATAATTAAAGAGGATGGACAGCAGCTGCACGTAGGAGATATGACATTGACTTTCTATCTTGCGCCGGGTCATACGGAGGATGGATTAATAACGATCGTCGAGCCGTTAGGAATCATGATTGCAGGAGACTATTTATCCGATTTCGAGCTGCCTTTTATTTATCAAAGTGCGAAGGCGTATAATCATACCCTTGAGAAGGCTGGCCGTATTTTTGCAACGCATTCCGTTCGCTTGCTTATACCGGGTCACGGAAAAGCGACAGCCGACTCGTCAGAGATGAAGAGACGTTTGGCTAGGGCATCGGATTATTTAAACCGCCTTTGTGAGGCAGTTATGGCAAATAACGAGACTGCTCTTGCTGCCCTTTACCGTGAGCATGCCTTCTTATCCACCTTTACGGAATATTGCCACAAGGAAAATGTATCGATTATACAACGTGAATATCAGTAATATTATAATTAACGAACATTAAAACACCCTAACGAGGAGCCGCTTGCGTGCTGCGCGATAGGGTGTTTTTGGTTTATTTACATTTAAACTTCCTTTTTCATAGTATATTATGGAAGTGACTGATGTTTACTATTCTATCAACTAATGGAGAACGCATATGAACTATGATTGCTTAATTGTGGATGACGAGACGGTTCTTGCAGAAACGACGAGTGAATATTTTAATATGTTTGAGGTCAAATCGGCGTACGTGACAAGTGCGGAGGAATGTGAGCTCTTTTTACGGGAAAATGAAGCGTCGGTTATCCTTCTCGACATTAATCTTGGTCATACCTCCGGGTTTGATTTATGCAAGAAGCTTAGACAAACGACACAAATTCCGATTCTGTTTATTAGCGCCCGGTCCAGTGATGACGATATTCTTATAGCCCTTAACATAGGCGGCGACGATTATATCCAGAAGCCTTATACGCTAAGTGTGCTGCTTGCTAAAGTGAAGGCTGTCCTCAAAAGATACGGGAATCAAAGCCCAACCGAAATGCTGGAGTTTGGTGAAGTGAAAATTGATTGCAATCTTTGCCGCGTTCGTGTGAACGGTGTAGATATGAAGCTCAAAACGATGGAATATAAATTGCTCTGTTACTTGGCGAAAAATAAAAACAGAGTCATTTCAAAAGAAGAGCTGTTTGACAAGGTGTGGGGTGACTCCTTTGCCGGAGATGGAACTCTTAATGTACATATTCGCCACTTGCGTGAGAAAGTCGAACCGAATCCCAACCAGCCGCAATATATTAAAACGGTATGGGGGACGGGATACGTCCTGGAAGATCACAAGCTATGAGAATAAAGTGGCTGTTCATCACTATCCTCTTTGTATTTGCAACAGGCAGTGCAGCTTCTTGGCTCGTTATGAATAGCAAGACGGATACCGAAGTGGATATGGTAGCTATAAATGAGGTGTTAAAAAAGCTTGAGAGCCACTGGGGGCAAATCGATCAAGCGGATTTCAGCACGATAAAGCAGCCATTCAGCGTTATCGATACTCATGGCCATGTACGCTTTCAAACATTCGAGGGGCAATCTCCTACCATTAATGATGCCATTAAAAACAGAGATACGATAGCAGATGTCGTAGTAGAGGGTACTTTAGTTGGCAAGCTTATTGTGCTAAACGATGATAAAAAAGTAATTCAGCAAATGAAACGGCAGCTTATTATCGTGCTCTTTATCACTTTTACCATGTTTGCGCTGCTGAGTGTCATCTATGTTTTATTTTTAAATTATAAGGTTTTCAAACCATTTCATAAGCTGCAAAGCTTTGCAGTTAACGTGGCGAGAGGGAATCTGGATATTCCTTTGAAAATGGGTCAAAACAACCCGTTTGGCGCTTTTACAGAAAGCTTCGACATTATGCGCGAGGAACTGGCTCTAGCAAGGCAAAGTGAATATGAGGCAAACCGCAGCAAGAAGGAGCTTGTAGCCAGCTTAAGTCATGACATTAAGACACCAGTCGCCTCGATTAAAGCGGTGAGCGAATTGATGCTGCTTCGAGCTGACGATGAGAAAGTAACGAAGCAATTAACGACGATTTATTCAAAGGCAGAGCAGATCAACCTATTGGTGAGCGATATGTTTACGGCGACTTTAGAGGAGCTTAATGAGTTAAAAGTAACGGTGACGGAGGAAGAAAGCAGCGTTTTAAACGGTATTATCGCTAACGTAAATTATGATGATCAAATCAGCTTTGCTCCTGTTCCTGCATGCCTAATCTTAACGGATGTATCGCGTTTACAGCAGGTATTTGATAATATTTTGAGCAATTCTTATAAGTATGCGGGCACCTCAGTTACCATTTTATCCGCAATAAAACACAGCTATTTAGAAATAAGCATTATGGATTATGGAAAAGGTATTCATCCGGATGAATTGCCGCTCTTGTTCAATAAATTTTATCGAGGAAATAATGCAGAGGGACGAAGTGGATCAGGGCTTGGGCTATACATATCCGAGTACTTGATGCAAAGCATGCAGGGCGATATAACCTGCCATAACCGTGAAGATGGTTTTAGCGTGACGTTAAAAATTAAGTTGGCTTAAAGAATTAAGAATTGGCTAAGGATTGAACAAAGCTTAACTAAGAATTGGTTTTGTATGATAGGACTGTAAGCTACATTACAGTCTTTTTTGCTTAGGGCAGAGCGAAGCTATCATACAACTGCAGTATAAAGGAGATTTAATTTATGCCAAGCCAAATGTTAAGAACCGAAAAATTGTGCAAAACGTTCTCAAGCGGGGGAAATCAGCAGCATGTGCTAAAAAACCTCGACATTAGTTTAATGGAGGGTGACTTTACCGTTATTATGGGAAGCTCGGGTTCGGGCAAATCGACCCTGCTCTACGCGCTTTCTGGAATGGATAAACCGACGTTAGGCGAAATTTATTTTGAGGAGAAAAAGATTTCGAAGCTAAATAACGATCAGCTGGCGATTTTCCGAAGGAACAATTGCGGCTTTGTATTCCAAAAGGTTTATTTGCTCGACAATATGAGCGTGCTGGATAATGCGCTGGCAAGCGGTCTGCTCGTTAGCAAAAACAAGCGGGCTATCGTAGCCAAAGCAAAAAAACTGCTTGCCCAAGTGGGATTAAATGAAACCTCATGGGGTAAATTTCCGGAGCAGCTCTCCGGAGGAGAAGCGCAGCGTGCTGGCATCGTGCGCGCGTTGATCAATGATCCCAAAATTGTGTTTGCAGATGAACCAACCGGCGCGCTTAATTCCGCTGCTAGCGACAGTGTGCTGGATGTCATGACGGAGGTTAATAAGAGCGGACAAAGCATTGTTATGGTTACACATGATATGAAAACCGCATTAAGAGGGAATAGAATCCTTTACCTGCGTGATGGCGTTATTTTCGGGGATTTGCAGCTTAGTCCGTTCCATGTGGAAAATAACCATAAACGGCATGAGCAGCTAAAAGCATTTTTGGCTGAAATGGGGTGGTGAGATGAACATCGTCAACCTAGCCTGGGCCAACATCAGAAAAGGCAAAAGCGCGGCATTTTCCCTTTTTATTTTGATATTTATCGCAGCGCTGCTGCTTAATGTGGGAATGACGGTTATTTTCAAAATTAATACGTTTTTTGATGATAAGGTGGCGGAACTACATGATCCTCACTTAAACATCATCATGGACAGTGCAAGCTATACGAATGCCAAGGGCGACTTTTTGAAAAACTATTCTGATGTGAGTGAGTATGAGCTCGAAAACATGGTGTTGATGAGTTCAGCCAAATTTCGTTATGGGGATAGTGACATGAGCCATGCCGCTGTTATCCTTAATGCGGATACTGATCGCACGATTGCACCATTAAAACTAATTGAGCAGATAGCCTTGAGCTCTGAGCCGGATATATACCTCCCTTACAGCTTTAAAGTAAGCGGCGGGTATAAGCTGGCTGACAGCTTCGTCTTTACCTATCAGGACAAGGAATATCGTTACCGGGTTGCAGGTTTTTTTGAGACAACGATGCTTGGCACCACCAACATAACGTTGATGAAATATTTTTTGCCGGATAAGGAATTTGAGCAGCTGCTCAGCCAGCTCAGCCCCAAAGAGGAAGGCACCTTCTTATCTGCCAAGTTAAAAAACAGCGAGCAATCGATTCAACTGCTTAAAGATTACGAAGAGCAATTTCCCTTTTCCCATAATGAGGCAAGCTCCTTTTATTCTTCATTAGACGTTATGACGATGAAGGGTATAAGTACGATGACGATCAATCTGGTCGCTATGATTATGGTTGCTTTTGCAGCGGTTATTGTTGTGGTGTCATTGCTTGTTATTAAGTTCCGTGTCACTAATAGTATTGAGGATGGCCTTGTTAATATTGGTGTTCTGAAAGCAGTGGGCTATACGAGCCAGCAAATTATTTTATCTATTATGATGCAGTTTATGATCATTACCTTATTGGCAAGCATTATGGGGGTGGYGGTCACTTACACCGTTATGCCTGTATTCGGAGGCATTATTTCTACGCTGTCTGGACTGCTATGGAATCAAAGCTTTAATGCTGTAATTAATTTAGCCAGTATTCTAATTGTAGTTGTACTGGTCGTAACCGTAACCCTTCTCGCTTCAATTCGTATTAGAAAGCTGCATCCCATAGCGGCGCTGCGGGGAGGCATTGTGACTCATAGCTTTAAGAAAAATCGCTTCCCACTAGATCAAGCCAAGGGTGGATTAAGCTTTGTGCTTGCTTGCAAAACCATCGTGATGAACATCAGGCAGAACATTATGATTACATTTATCGTTGCCGCCGTTACCTTTGCCTCTGTTTTTGCTATCGTTCTTTATTACAATATAGCAACAGATAAAACAGCCTTTATTCACCTCGTTGGTGCAGAAACCTCGAATGTCAATGTTCAGGCTAAAGAGGACGTAGATAGTGAGGCGCTGTTTGCATCCATTAAGCAAATGGATGGTGTTGAAAAAACGGTATTACTGGACTATTTAATAGCGAAAGTTGACGATAAACCGTTTGCTATGACGATTTCGGATGATTACAGCGGGTTGGAAAACCAAATGGTGTATGAGGGACGATATCCGCAATATGATAACGAAATTGTCGTTTCGTGGGCAGTATCGCAGCTGCTTGAAAAAAACATTGGGGATACGGTCAAAGTAGATTTAGGGGAAGCCAGTTATTCTTTTTTAATTACCGGTCTGAGCCAGTCTATTAGCAATATGGGGCAAATATCATCTGTCACTTTGGAAGGTGTTAGGCACCTCATTCCAGATTATACAGGCAAGATGCTCAACGTTTATTTAAATGGTATCGATAATGCAAGCTTTATCAAAAATAGTAAAGTACAATACGGAAGCTCAGTAGAGGAATTTGTTGATGTAGATGAGACGATAAACAGCCAAAGCAGCGTTTATATTTCCGCGGTGTTTGCTGTTATGGTGCTTGTTCTCGCGATCACTGTATTGGTTGTCGTTCTCATTCTTTATCTTGTTATTAAAACGATGATTCTGAAGCGCAAGAGGGAGCTCGGAATATTTAAAGCAACAGGATATACGACGAGCCAGCTAATGACGCAAATCATGCTCAGCTTTGTACCAATTGTCATTATAGGGGTAGTTATAGGCGGTGTGCTGGGCAGCCTGTATACCAATTCCATGCTGACCCTGCTGCTCTCTGGAGCGGGAATTCACAATGTCCAGTTCATTATTAAATTGCCTCTTGTTATTGCGCTTTGTTTCGGAATTGTTATGTTGTCTTATGTTGTTTCCATACTTGTGTCGCGGAGAATCAAAGGAATTTCCGCCTATGAATTAATTACAGAGTAAGAATAAAGATATTGCTTTAATCAAAGCTTTCGCAGGCGGCCTTTCGAGGTCGCTTTTTTGTGTTGTTGCAGGTGTCATTCGTATGCTACCATACGCTAAACGCCTACTTTAATAAATCGATTATATTTGAGAGGAATGAGTGTAAATGCCGTTAGTTGACATGCCGCTTGAGAAGTTAAAAGAGTACCAAGGAATTAATCCTCGTCCTGCTGATTTTGATGCTTATTGGGATCGTGCGATCGCTGAGATGCGTGCTGTAGATCCACAAATTAAGCTCGTTCCAAGCTCATTTCAGACTCCGAACGCGGAATGCTTCGATCTCTACTTTACGGGCGTTCGCGGGGCTCGTATCCATGCAAAATATGTTCGGCCAAAACATATGGCAGAGCCGCATCCGGCAGTCGTATTATTCCATGGCTATACGGGAAATGCAGGCGATTGGAGTGACAAGCTGGCTTATGCCGCATTAGGCTTCTCCGTTCTAGCTATGGATTGCCGTGGTCAAGGCGGGGAGTCTGAGGATTCCGGCAATGTGAAGGGAAATACACATCAGGGTCATATTATTCGGGGATTAGATGACCATCCGGACAATCTGTTGTTCCGTCATATCTATTTGGATACTGCACAATTGGCGGGCATCGCACTGGGCTTGCCTGAGGTTGATCCAGAACGTGTTTATGCAGCTGGCGGTTCGCAGGGCGGAGCGCTTACGATTGCTTGTGCGGCGCTTGAACCGAGAGTAAAGAAGCTAGCTCCTGTTTTCCCATTCCTTTGCGATTATAAACGCACGTGGGAGATGGATTTGGCGAAGGACGCGTATCAGGAGCTTCGTACCTTCTTCCGTTATTTTGATCCGCTGCATGAGCGCGAGGATGAAATTTTTGAGAAGCTGGGTTATATCGATCTTCAATTTCTTGCAAACCGCATTCGCGGCGAAGTATTGATGTTTGTTGGCCTCATGGACACCATTTGTCCGCCTTCCACACAGTTTGCAGCTTATAACAAAATAACTTCTCCTAAGCAGTTAGCCATCTATCCGGACTTCGGGCATGAGCATTTGCCGGGTTCGTCGGATCGTACGATTCAATTTTTCTTGAACTAATAGGAATGATGTAGAAATAAAAACTCTGACCTTTGGTCAGAGTTTTTTTGGTTCCACTTTTAACAAAAGCCTCGTCCACTTTAAATCTAATCCTCGTTTTCGTCCTCTGCTAGCTGCGATTTGGCTGGCAGTTTATTGTAATCGCGGATAAGTGAGAAGTAGTGGTCAGCCCGTACAGCTTGATATTCCGGTCCGAGCGATTCTGTTATCGCCACAACATCAGAAGGTGTCATGCTCCATGCGAGCAGCCCGAGTGATACGAATAATGGTGATTTTCCATCCCATTTTGCTTTGGCTGCTGCCAAAATGTTTTTCCCGTCTTGTGCGGTACTTATGCCTTGAATCGTGGATACCGGCAGTGTACCGTTTATGATTTCGACGCCGTAATGATCTTCCCAGCTTAGGAATAGTCCTTTTGCCTTGTAAAACTTCTCATAGGCAGCTGCCTTTGATGCGCTGAGCGGAACATTCACGCTGTTCACACGATTCAGCACATACGGAACGGTCATTCCTGTTTGCTTCATATACGTATAAGACTGCTTAAGGAAATCAGAGAATGTGGCTTCCGGCCATGCTTCTGGATAGAAGTATCCTGATCCAGACGGACCAGCGATGATGAGGTCGTTTTCCGTCGCTGTCTTTTGGAAATAGTTCAGAATAGCGGGTGCGCCGTCATAAAGAAGCGGGCTTGATGTCCAGTTGATCGGTACTTTTCCGCGAGCAGGATCATCCCATAGGATACGCATTCTATGCTGATTGTATTGGAAGTTGTCGCCTTCGCTGAAGGTGTATGTGACGTAAATTTTATTTGCAAGCTTAGGCGCCTTAGGCGTTTTGGCTTTGACTGCCTTTGCCTTTGTACCCGAGAAAACCGTTAAGTTGCTGAACCAGTCGGCCGCAAGCACGTAGACACTGTAATTGGATGTAATTTCTACGGAGCTGAATTCGCCTTCAACGTCATTATTGAACCAGCCTAAGTAAGGGGTGCCTGGCTTGACGCCTGATAAGATTTTTTCGAAAAGCGCTTTCTGTTCCGGCACGTTGGAATCAAGCCAGAACACCATCGCTTTGTTCGCAACTGCATAATCACGGAGGTAGCCGTAAGGCTCCTTCTGGTCTGAGGTTGGCGGCTGGATATTGCCTGCCGATACCTTAAATTGATTCCACATGAGGACGGAGGCAGTTAACTGCTTTGTACCTGCAGGCGGCGTAAACTTATAGACGAAGTATCGGCCATTGTCTGCGAATCGGTGTCCGCCTTGACCTGTTGATACTTGAGAGCTTTGGCGGTCGTACAGAAACGCCTCTTCCTCAGGCGTACCTGGAATGAACTGTGCGATTGTTTGCCCGTCTGCCTTCACGGTTACTTCATGAACGGCGGATCCCCAGCCATCCTGAGGGAAAGCGTCCTCGAAGCGAAGAAATACGGATTCTTTGCCCAAATTGCTCGTCAAATCCAGCTCGTACGTATTTTTATTTTTGCCATCGCGCTCCTGCGTGGTGTCTTCTGCAATGGTCTTGAACGATTCAGGGAGTCCGGGGGGTATTCTAACAGATGTGTCAGGGCTTAATCCGACTAACATCCGATGTGTCGATTTGGCCCATAGATTCTCATATTGCCATGTGTAAGCATCCAAACGGTCTTTGAATTTGCCTTGTAAATCATCGAGCACTTTTAGGTTAAAAGGTGCTGCTTTCAACTGCGCGGCGAGAGCAGGGCTAGCGACAACGGCATCCTTTAACCCAGCAAGAGTAGTCGCTACATTGACGGTATCAGCAACCTTCGGATCGTAAACAATGATGCCTTTTACTTCTTTTTTATATTTTTTGACGATATCCCAGTAATCTGCATGCACATTGTAGGGAACCTTCAAATCTTTTAGCCAGGTCAGTTTGCCTTCTTCTTGGTTTTCCAGCAGATATATTCGAGGCTCCTCACGGTTAACGATACCCTGCAGCGTTGCAAGCAGAAGCTTAATGTCCCCTGGCGCATCATAAATATCAGCTACATCTAGTTTTTTGGGGGTTGCAAAGGATGGAAGCGCTTGCTTGTTTGGCCAGCTAATGGAGCTATTGCCGGATTTGGATTCCGCAGTTGCTGCAGCTGGTGCTGAAGCGCCAAGCGTTAAAGACAGCGTACATACGATAGCCAGACATGTGACAGTAAGTTTTCGAATCACGATCTTACACCTCGTCTCATCTGATTGGGTAATACCATCGTCATAGCGCCTTTTCCATTCCCTCCTTCTTAGGCGGCTTCGCTAATGCGCATACGGCAGTACCTAAACTATATATTAAATATATTTATGTTTAATACAATCGTTTCGACAAAGGTTCCAACAGAAGGCAACTCGAGACCTAAAGGATTATAGCGCAAAAGAGATAGACAATAGTCCCTTTTACATAGCCAAACCATGAGTATTGCATACAATAATTATATATATTAAATATATATAATTGGCGGAGAGTATGCGTGCAGCATATACTTCACATAGTGATCCCTTTATATCCAAAGGAATCGTATTGCAGGTATTTCCTTCGAGTAGGTATAATATAAATTATGGAAATTCAATATTTAATTTGTAGAAAGCGGTGTTGAAATGGATAGCTCATTTTATGTGTTTGTCATTGGCATTGCTGCCCTCGTGCTGTGGAGACGAACAAGGAGCTTTTACCGCCCCATTCGAGGAGACGGCAAAAGGCTGTTGTACCCGATTCTATTTATGCTGCCGGGCCTGCTGTTGATATTTAATTCCAACGTCCATGCGCCGTTTTACGAATTTTTGATTGCTGCGGCTATCGGTATTATCCTCTCGATTCCTCTAATATGGACCACAAACTATGAAATTCGTGATGATCATCTTATATACGCCAAGAAGAACTGGGGATTCATCGTCGCTTTTCTTGTTGTCATTGCTATTCGTTTCGAGCTTCACCATTACATGTCCACAATTGAACCTCAAACGCTGGCTGCTTTGTTTATGATTTTAGCGTTCTTCTACGTCATCCCATGGCGAGTCGTTTCTTATATTAAATTTCGGAGATTAGTACAGCTTCAAACGGTACGAAAAGTATAATCGCTATTCTGGCACTCAAGGAGCCCTTTTAAAGGAGCTCCTTTTTTTCTGTTTTCACAACATCTCATTAAAATACTATTTTTCTGAAATTTATACCATATTTTGTGGAATTGGCATTTTATAATCAACGTATTGGGATGCACCAATGGGGATGAGGAGGTATTTGAAAATGAGGCATGACCATGCTGGAAGTAATGGTTTAGTCGCAGCTTCTATCTTTTTTGAATAAATGTAAGCGCTTGCTGTAATACATTTTTCGAAAAGGGGTATGGATATGACATCGAAAGGAATGCGTCTCTTTATTTGGGGATTTGTGCTCTTGTGGGTCGCAGTCATGATCGTTTTTAGTTTTGCTGATTTGAGCTTGTCCAAAGCGATATATAACGAGGAACACTCCTTGTTTGGACAGTTTTTTGAAAACTTCGGCGAGCATCCTGCATTTATTGTCCTATTTATCGCAGGCAGCATTCTCTTTAGTACGGCTAGGCATGAGAATCCTAATGCTGTATTCAGAGCTTAAGGCGTCTAAACATAGGTGTAATGAGAAACATAATAGAGGAGGATTTTAAATGAAAATTGATATTCAAGCGCTTATTGACCAAATGACTTTAGAAGAAAAAGCAGGAATGTGCTCGGGGCTCGATTTCTGGCATCTAAAGGGTGTTGAACGACTAAATATTCCTTCTATAATGGTAACGGATGGACCTCATGGGCTGCGTAAGCAAAAGGGCTCTTCTGACCATGTGGGTATTTTTGATAGCGTTCCTGCTACCTGCTTTCCATCAGCGGCGGGGCTTGCCGGCTCTTGGGACCGTGAATTAGTTGGAAAGGTAGGCGTGGCTCTTGGCGAGGAATGCCAAGCGGAGGATGTGGCTGTTTTACTTGGACCAGGCGCGAACATCAAGCGGACGCCGCTATGCGGACGGAATTTTGAATACTTTTCTGAAGATCCTTTCCTATCCTCGGAAATGGCGGCAAGCCATATTCAAGGGGTACAAAGCCAGGGTGTTGGCACTTCACTCAAGCATTTTGCACTCAACAATCAAGAACACCGCCGGATGTCAGTTGATGCGATTGTCGACGAGCGGACGATGCGTGAAATTTATTTGGCAAGCTTCGAGGGTGCGGTGAAAAAAGGGAAGCCATGGACGGTCATGAGCGCCTACAACAAAGTAAACGGAACGTATGCTTCGGAAAACGAATTTTTGTTAACGGATATTTTGAAGGAAGAATGGGGCCATGAAGGTTTTGTTGTCTCCGACTGGGGTGCGGTAGATGAGCGAGTAGATGCGCTTGCAGCGGGGCTTGAGCTAGAAATGCCTTCCAGCAACGGCAGTGGCGACAAAAAAATAATAGAGGCCGTTCAAAGCGGCAAGCTATCCGTGGAATTGCTCGATCAAGCTGTTGCAAGACTGCTTCGGATTATCTTTATGAGCGTTGATCAGAAAAAAGAGAACGCTTCCTACAATGTGGGAGAGCATCATCAGCTAGCTCGCACGGTTGCTAGTGAATGTATGGTGCTTTTGAAAAATGAACAACAGCTGCTGCCGCTTAGCAAAGGAAAAAAAGTGGCGGTCATTGGCGCATTCGCTCAAAAACCTAGGTTTCAAGGCGGCGGCAGCTCGCATATCGTGCCGACTGCGCTCGATAATCCGCTGCAGGAAATGAAGCAGCTGGCTGGAGACTCGTCATTCATTGTTTATGCTGAGGGTTACTCGCTGGATAACGATAATATTGATGATGCGCTCGTGGAAGAAGCGAAGAAGGCTGCTGGCGAAGCTGATGTGGCTGTTGTATTTGCGGGTCTTCCCGACCGTTATGAATCTGAGGGATACGATAGAAAACATCTAAATATGCCGGGTAATCAGAATCAGTTGATTAAGGCTGTAGCGAGTGTGCAAAGCAACGTCGTTGTTGTCCTTATGAATGGTTCGGCTATCGAGATGCCTTGGGCTGACGAGGTGGGAGCCATTTTGGAGGCTTACTTAGGAGGGCAAGCGGTTGGCGGTGCAATTGCTGACGTCCTGTTTGGAGAAGCGAATCCATCCGGCAAGCTGGCAGAGACATTTCCTGCTAAGCTAAGCGACAATCCATCATTTCTATTTTATCCAGGCGAGGCAGATCATGCGGAGTATCGGGAAGGCATCTTTGTCGGATATCGCTACTATGATTCAAAGAGCGTTAAGCCGATGTTTCCGTTTGGGCATGGTCTGAGCTATACAACATTCGAGTACACAAATCTGTTGATAGACAGCAAGGAAATAAAGGATACGGAAACGGTAAACGTTCACGTCACGATTAAGAACACAGGAACACGCACCGGCAAAGAAATCGTTCAGCTGTACGTTCAAGATGTCGAGAGCACCGTAATTCGGCCGGAGAAAGAGCTGAAAGGTTTTGCCAAGGTAGAGCTGCAGCCTGGAGAGCAAAAGAAGATAACGTTTACGCTGGATAAACGATCTTTCGCTTATTACAATGTTGCTCTAAAAGACTGGCATGTCGAGAGCGGAGACTTTGCTGTTCTTATTGGGCGTTCATCGGAGAATATTGTTCTAGGCGAGACGCTGCGCGTTCAATCCACTGTCCCTCTGAAAGTTGTGTATCATCGCAATAGCCTTCTCGGTGACTTAATAAGCGATACGGAGAAGGGTCCAATCGTGCAAGGCATTATGCAGCAGGTTCAAGCAGGAATGGGAATCTTGATGTCTGAGGATAACGAAATGGCAGACATGATGGCCGCGATGATGAAATTTATGCCTCTTCGCAGCTTGGTGTCCTTTAGCCAAGGGGCGTTTACAGACGAAATGCTAAACGGCTTGCTTCACCAATTAAACCATTCATAGTCGGAGCAAAATAGATTTTACAAAAGGACCGTCCTTCCACGTGACGGTTCTTTTTTTCTATTCAATTAATGCAAAGCTTTTATATGCCGATCCACAATTGGGCAGGGATGCGAGGTGCCTTTTACGGTCAAAACCAGAATATAGACCTGTCAATGGAATAAAACATAAATTTACTCTAATAAAGTCTCAACTTATGTGAAATCTAGTGGTAAATGTGGTATGTTTATGTAAATTGCGTTTAACAGGAGCGGTTCATCAATGAAGGTTAGTATATTCGATGTTGCCAAGAAGTCAGGATTGTCGGTTGTAACGGTATCCCGAGTTCTTAATAAGTCGACATCCGTGCGCCAGAAAAATAAAGAAAAAGTGTTGCAGGCCATGAAGGACCTGGACTATCATCCGAACGCCTCAGCCCGCAGTCTTGCAAGCGGCAAAACCGGTATTATCGGTCTAACTTTGACGACATTGCATGATACTGTCCTTGACGCTGTAGTCAAAGAAATTAATGATAGCTTGGCAGAGCAGGGTTATTTCCTGGCACTCTCCATCTCGCAGGGGGACGAGGATTCATTCGATCGTTCGATGTTTCAAGAGGACCGTGTAGATGGAGTTATTTTGCTCTCGCCAATTAATGCAGATATATATGTGATGGAGCTGAAGAAGCGGAAAATTCCTTTTGTCATCCTTGATAATCAGCAGCGCAATCCGACGGTTCCTTCTGTTATTGTTAATAATTTCAAAGGCGGATATGATGCAACCAAACATCTCATCGACCTTGGACATACCGAAATCGCTCATATTAGCGGGCCAGATCCGTTTCTGAGCAGCCGTGAGCGTGAGAGAGGTTTTCTGTTCGCGCTCGAAGAAGCAGGCTTGCAGCCTTTTGAAGTGGAGCAAGGATCGTTTGATATTCCTTCAGGCTACGCCATTGCCAAGCGCTGGATCGATGCAGGCAAGCTGCCTACAGCGGTATTCGCAGCAGATGACTTTATGGCCTTAGGCGTAATGGACGCTTTCAAAAATGAAGGGATTCGCATTCCTCAAGATGTATCCGTCGTAGGTTTCGACGATCAGATCTATGCGGAAGAATTCCATCCTGCGCTGACAACCATCCGTTTGCCATTTGAGAAAATTGGGCGGCAGGGTGTGGATATTTTGCTGAAGCTAATCAAGGATTCTCCAAAAAGAAATACGATCATGGAGTTTGATCCGGAGTTAATGGTGAGGAAATCGACGGGAGCGCCTAGAGGGCGTTAAGTTTAATAATAATGAGCAAACGAGCCAGCGCAATTACTATTTGTATAGTAATTGCGCTGGCTCTTTCTATTTAATTTGGCTGAGTGGCTATTAATTCTAGTAGCAAGCCTGCTCAAGTGATTGAAGCGCGGTTATTAACTCCTGCTTTAATGGGGAATCGGTAATTATGCCTTCTTTATTTAGCTTCAAAGTAATATGTGGAATAATTAATGTCCCGCCCTCAACAATATCAGCATTAATCATTTTAAGAGAACCCGATAATTGAATAGCGCTTTCACATAATAAAGTTTAAACGTTTAAACAAAATATACGACAAAATATACGTTTGATACTTATAAGAGACAAGTAAAGACAAAAACAGAAACCGTGCGTTTTTGTACTAGGTAAAGGGAATCTATAATCCATAATAAACAAAAAAAATATTAATTGACATATTTTGAATGTCGGTATAAACTCATGTTGAATATTAAAGCGGTTTAACTTTCGTGGATGAAAAGCAATAACAGAGAGAAAAAGAGGTGATTTGAAAAGCGATTTCGATGAAATGCAGAAGCAAAGTAATGGCGGAAAAAAGGGGCATACAAGAGAGCGATTAAGAGTTTTTAAATTTGCTTCTTTTAAGGCCAAGAGGAATAGGAAACCAAATGGAAGGGGGCGGTTTTACTGAAGAACAGCAAATTTCAGAGACGAGAAAACAAACACTTTTATTTATTTATTTCGCCATGGATTATTGGTTTTCTCATATTTGCTTTATATCCAGTAGGCGCATCATTGTACTACAGCTTCACAGACTACGATATTATTAACCCGCCTGTTTTCGTGGGATTAAACAATTTCAAAGAGCTCTTTCAGGATGAACAGTTTTATAATTCGATAATGGTTACGCTCAAGTACACGCTTATTAGTGTTCCTATTACGTTGTTTTTATCACTTATGTTTGCAATCTTGATTAACCAAAAGATTCCTTTTAACGGTTTTTTCCGAACAGCGATGTATTTTCCAAGTATGATTTCAGGCGTATCCATGGCCTTGTTATGGTTTTGGGTGTTTAATCCACAGGCGGGATTGTTCAACTATGGATTATCTTTTTTCGGAATTGACCCCATTCACTGGTTCCTGGATGAGAATTACGCTTTGTGGGCGCTCATCATTATGTCGTTCTGGGGACTCGGCGCAGGCATGCTCATTTTCTTAGCGGGTCTGCAAGGTGTGCCGGCTCATCTGCTGGAGGCAGCAAGGCTCGACGGCGCTGGCCGGTGGAAAACATTTTGGAATGTAACCTTTCCAATGATTTCGCCCGTTTTTCTGTTCCAGCTTATCATCGGTGTCAYTGAATCCTTCCAAGTGTTTACACAGGCCTATACCATCACGCGTGGTGGACCGAACTACTCTACATGGTTTTACGTGTACAACATTTACATCAATGCGTTCAAAAATTTCCGCTACGGATACGCGTCTACCATGGCCTGGATCCTTCTCGTGGCAGTACTCGTTGTCACCTACTTTATCATGAGAACGTCGAAACGTTACGTTTACTACGAAGGAGGGGGCAGCAAATGAGTGAAGTGACCCATGACGCGAGCTCAAAGCGAATTATTGTCAAAAGAAAGCTAAAGCTTTCGCAAATTGTCGGATTTCTAATTTTATTAGCGGTAACGATTACGATGCTGTCACCGGTTTGGTTTATGCTCTCGACATCCCTGAAGACGACGAAAGAAATGCTTATGTTTCCCCCAACAATTATTCCAAAAGTGTTTGCGTGGGAAAATTTCCGTGAATTGTTTACCAATACCGAAATTAAATTCGGACAGCAATATAAGAACAGCTTGATTGTTGGCCTATTCACAGTTATTGGAACGGTGCTTTCATCATCATTCGTTGCCTTTGGATTTGCTAGATATAAGGGAAAAGGCAGCGGGCTGATGTTCATGCTAGTGCTCAGCACATTGATGCTTCCTTATCCAGCGATTATGATTCCGCAGTTCCTATTATTTATGAATCTTGGACTGCATGATTCATTATTGCCGCTGATTCTGCCCGCTTTCTTTGGGTCAGCTTATATGATTTTTTTATTGCGACAGTTTTTCTCTACGCTGCCTGACGAGCTTTATAACGCCGGCCGGATTGACGGCTGCAGCGAGTTCAGACTGTACTGGAATATTACGCTGCCTTTAGCAGGACCAGCGCTCGCTACGGTTGCTATATTTTCATTCATTTGGAGTTGGAATGACCTGCTCACCCCTGTACTTTACTTAGATTCGCAGGAGAACTTCACGCTTCCAGTAGGGATGGCTGCTATGCTGTCATCGAAGTTTCGTTTAGCGCCTTGGAATTTACTGATGGCCGCTTCGATTCTTTCCGTACTGCCAATTATCGTGTTGTTTGCGGTAGCACAGAAGAGATTCGTTGAGGGAATCGTACTTACAGGCATTAAATAGTTTTTTTAGCGTTTTAGCTTGCTTGTATGGAATCTAATAAAATCAAGGGGGAAATTAGAATGAAGAACAAGAAATGGTTATCCATTACCGCTATTCTCGCATTATCGATGTTTGCAACCGCTTGCTCAAACGGCGGAAACGAGGGTTCCGGCAAAGAAAAGCAGGTAACGATCACGCATTATACGATTGACTCGCCGGACAGAACGTTTGTAGAGAAGCTGATTCCTGAGTTTGAAGCAAAACATCCGAACATCAAAGTTAAAGTGACTAAAGCACCTTATGAACAGTTTGATTCCAAGCTGCAATCGTCTATTGCCGCGAAAAATGCCCCGGACGTAACCTCTCACTGGGGCTATGGCGGTTTTATGGAATATTACAATAAAGATATGCTGATGGATATGACCCCTTATTTTGAAGACTTCAAAGCAGCGGACTACAATATTCCGGAAGATGTAATGAACATCTACAAGGTTGATGGTAAAACCTATGGTATTCCGTTAAATAGCTACGTGACCGTCATGCTGTACAACAAGGATCTTTTTGATAAAGCGGGACTTCCTTACCCTCCAACTGATTACGAGGATAAAAGCTGGACATTCGACAAAATGGTCGAATATGCGAAGAAGCTGACCGTTGACTCTGAAAATTTGGAGGAAGCTCAATATGGCGTCGACTTTGGATTTGGTGAGCGCGACCAACGTCCTCAATACTTCGGTGCGAATGTTTACTCCGATGATACATGGACAAATGGCGGCAAACCTTCCGAAATTAATCTGACTAAGCCTGATGTGATTGATGCTTACAAAACACTTTATGGTCTCATTCATGATTTGAAAGTGTCGCCAACGCCAGCATTCTCCCAATCCGTATCCGGGCAATTCGGCGATCCGTTCCTATCGGGTAAAATCGCGATGTCTGTAGTTGGTTCATGGAGCCTTGCTGCCGCTGCAGATTTCAACTTTAAAGTAGGTGTTGCTGCGGTTCCAGTAAGTCCAAAAGGTGATGTGCGGAGCGTGCTTTACGTGGATCCATTATTTGTACTTAAGGATTCGAAACATCCGAAGGAAGCTGCGGAGTGGATTAAGTTCTTGGTTACAACTGAAATTCAGGAGAAATCGATCGAGCTTAGCGGAGGCAATCCTCCGGTCAACCAAGCAGCTGCAGAAAAGTATTACAGCAACTTTGAAGGCATCGATCCAGCTGGCATTAAACAAGTATTTGAAGGCGCTTATAAATACGGCTTCGAATCGTACAATCATTTGATTTCCAATTACTCTCAAATCAATGAGCTGTTCATCAATGAACTTTCAGGTGTAGAGAACGGAAAGCAGAAGGTTGAGGATGTGCTGCCAGTCATTGAACAGAAGCTGAAGGATCTTTTGGCAAGAGTGAATAAGTAATGGGTTAAGGGGAGGGGCGATTTAGGCTGCTCCCCTCCATTTTATACAAAGCATAATTACTACTAGTCTGAGGAAGGCGTTCTTATGAAGGTAAGCATTGTGGACGTTGCCAAAAAATCAGGATTATCCATTGTGACAGTATCAAGGGTATTAAACAATTTGCCAAGTGTCAGAAAGAGCAACCGGGAGCGGGTTCTTCAGGCTATGAAGGAGCTTGATTATCACCCTAATGCGTCTGCAAGGAGTCTTGCACGAGGAAAAACAGGCATAATCGGACTAGCGTTAACAACTTTGCATGACTCGTTTCTCGATGCGGTCGTGAAGGAGGTTAATGATCGGCTTGCGGAAAACGGCTATTTTCTTGCATTATCGATTTCAACAGAAGAGGATGATCACATCCATCGATCATTGTTTCAGGAAGGCCGTGTCGATGGCGTCATCTTATTGTCACCCATACGTGAGGATGAGTACGTATTAGAGCTTAAGAGAAACCGAATTCCATTTGTCATGCTCGATAATCAGCAGATGAATTCGCCAGCAACCTCTGTCATCGTAGACAATTTTTATGGTGGATATGAAGCAACCAAACATTTAATCGATTTGGGGCATAGGGATATCGCGCATATTAGTGGTCCAGAGCTGTTTCTGAGCAGTCGAGAGCGTGAACGAGGATACCATGCCGCATTGGAAGAAGCGGGCATAACACCCTTCTGTGTGGAGCGCGGAGATTTTGAAATATCTACGGGTTATCGAATTGCTCGAAGCTGGATGGACGCTGGCAGACTGCCGACTGCGGTATTTGCGTCCGATGATAATATGGCGCTCGGCGCTATGAATGCTTTTATAATTGAAGGAATTCGGATACCTCAGCAAATTTCGATCATTGGATTTGATGATCAGATTCTTGCCACGGAGTTTCACCCGAAGCTGACGACGATGCGCCAGCCGGCCGCGCAAATTGGAAGGATGGGGGTTGAACTGCTTCTGAAGAGCATAAGCGGTGCAGCCAAAAGAAATGTCACTGTTCAATTGAGCCCTGAGCTGGTTATTCGGGAGACAACTTCTTTGAGGCAATAACAAACATGAAATCAAGGGAGTGTATCCGTTGAAATATTACTTGGGTGTAGATGGCGGCGGCAGCAAGACGTACACGCTGATTGCAGATGAGTCGGGCAGAATTGTAGGAAAAGGGAATAGCGGGAACGGCAATCATCAGGTTGATTATGAGGCGGCCAAACGCAACATACGCGAATCGGTTGAGATGGCATTACAAGAAGCAAATGTAGTCCACAGTGACATTCAGTTCGCTTATTTTGGATTGGCTGGTGCTGACAGGGAAGCGGATTATGAAATATTGAGACCTATGATCGCAGAACTGGGATTTGCAAAGCATGAAGTGAATTGCGATACAGCGATAGCTCTTCGAGCGGGAACGGATCAGCCGTATGGCGTTGTACTGATTTGTGGTGCTGGGACGAACAGCGCGGGCGTTAACTCTCGGAATGAGTTTTATCAGTGCGGAGGCTTCTCTTATGCTTTCGGAGATTTCGGCGGTGGCAGCGACTTAGGCATTGAAGCTTTCCGCTCGGTTATTCGGGCTTGGGATGGGCGCGAGCGGCCGACTATATTGACGAACCTCCTCCTGCAGGACCAAGGCTACGACAGTGTGGAGAGCATGTTCAACGATTATTTGAATCACGATAAAACACCCCCGCTTAGAACAGTGAAGCTGCTGTTTCAAGCAGCAGAACAGGGAGATGAGGTTGCATTAACGATTTTGCGAGTGCAGGGGGAGGAGCTGGGCAAGTCGGCGCGGGCTGTCATTCAACGTCTGAGGATGGAGGCGGACAAGTTCGATGTTGTCCTTGCTGGCAGCGTACTTACTAGGGGAGAGGCAAGTTTTATTCACCCGTATATTGAACAAGCTGTCAAAAGCTGTGCTCCAGATGCATCATTAGTTAAGCTCGAGATTGAACCGGTTGTCGGAGCGGTGTGGCTTGCTTTTGAAGCTGAAGGGAATACGCTGCCGTGGGAAGTCTACGACCGTTTAAGATCCGTGTCGGAATATAGTTATTGATTTTTTTGGAGGGCACCGTTGATGGTGCTCTTTTTTTATTTGGCTTTTTAAAACAAATGTAATGAACGTGGCATATGAAGATGCTATTCAAATCGACTAGATTGTTTAATATCGTCTCATGGTGACGTATAGGTAAGTCGAGTTATGCTGGAGTAAGCTAATCATTTGGTTAAGTTTATAAAATATAGGCTGGAGAGCGAGGAATAGATGAACATGATAAAAAATGAAGGTATTCCAGTAGAACGTAAACATGTGAAGTTAACATCTCAAAATCCGATAATAACTACAATATATACGGCTGACCCTTCTGCTCATGTTTGGGAGGACGGCAAGGTTTATATTTATGCTTCACATGATATGGATCCGGCAAGAGGCTGTGATTTAATGGATCGATACCATGTGTACTCCTCTTCCGATATGGTCAATTGGTTGGATGAGGGTGAAATTCTTCGTTCAGACGATGTAGCATGGGGCAGGCCGGAAGGCGGCTTCATGTGGGCGCCCGATTGTGCCTACAAGAACGGAACCTATTATTTCTATTACCCGCATCCCAGCGGGTCAAATTGGAATGATACATGGAAAATCGGTGTGGCGACGAGTCAAAAACCAGGAAGCGGTTTTAAGGATCAAGGTTATATCTCGGGACTGGGCGGATTTGCACTCATTGATCCATGCGTGCTCGTTGATGATGATGGACGTGCTTATATGTATTATGGCGGGGGCAGCAGATGCGAGGGCGGCGAGCTGAACGACGATATGATGTCCATTAACGGCGAGATGCGCGAGATGGAAGGACTGGAGGATTTTCATGAGGCGGCTTGGGTTTTCAAAAGGGCAGACCTCTACTATCTGACCTACGCCGATAATTTAGATGGAAACAACCGCATGAGATATGCTACCAGCAAGCATCCGCTTGGACCATGGACATATAGAGGTATTTTTCTAGAGCCGACTGGATGCTCGACTACTCACGGTTCTGTGGCGGAGTTTAAGGGGCAGTGGTATTTGTTTTATCACAATCAGGAAATTTCGGGCCAAGGCAATTTAAGAAGCATGTGTATTGATTATTTGTATTTTAATGAAGATGGAACGATCCAGACCGTCGTTCAAACCAAAGAAGGCGTCAAGCCTGTAGGGGATGCTCCGGCTCCTAACACAAATCAGAAAACCTACTCTGCCAGCCGTGTGGACGGAGGAGCGGTTGTTGAAGCAAACGAGCAAGGAGAAAGTGTCGTTAATCGTTTGGATATTGAGGGCTCTTATTGTGAGTTTCAAGCTATCAACGGAGAAAAAGGCGGAAGAGCGGCCATTCATATTCGTTATGCAACGGCAGAGCGACTCGCCAAACTAAACCTGACCGTGAATGGTCATGATTATTCCTTGCTTAATGCACTGTCGACAGGAAGTCTGCTGGACTATAGCGGCCTTGCCAGCATTACCGTTCAGCTAGAGCCAGGTGATGACAATATCATTAGGCTCACAGGCGGCAATGGCGAGATTAGTGTCGTGAGCATAACGGTTAGTCCGTTTCTGGATTGAGGGAATATGCAGCAGCCCCCGCGACAACAAATGGGGGCTGCTGCTTTTTAATTTGAAGAAATAAACTTAACAGAAACAGTCAGGCGCTGAGGATGATTGCTCTGCTTCCTTGCGTGACGTTTGTTATCATCTTCTTCAAATGAGATTAAGGCATGGGTCGCATGGCTGAGAATGGCGCCTGCTCTTGTGGATGCTGCAACCAAAACGGCCTCTATTATTTCCTCCCGTGTGCCTCCTAGCTCCTTGCATTTCTTCACATGCACATCAATGCAATAGGGGCATCCGATCACATGAGCAACGGCTACAGCAATGAGCTCTTTCATTTTTGTCGGATTGTAAGATTCTAAGAAAGAGGGTTTGTTTTACATGACTATTGAAATTTCCCCAAAGATTATTATTAGTGGAAACGCAGTTGAAGAATTGAAGTCGGAATTGGAGATATCTAATATAATATATTAATAAATTCATTTAGTAACTTTTAATTACGGAGGAAATGATAATGGACAAACTAAGAGAGGGTTACTGGTCGATTGCAACACAAAAACACTAGAAAAACTATAAGCCAGATAGCCCCCATTTAGATGAATTCGATTCATTAAATGTAGCTGGGAAAGCTGAACGTTTACTAGGTGTCATTAGAGGAAACTCTGTTATTGCAAATGTTAAAAAGTTAAAAAAATGGTTTTATCCGTTGGTATTGGCAAGCAGGAACTACACAGAACTATTTTGCCAGAAATAGAGAGAGCTTCTGACCAACAAATTGAATTTAAAAAAATGCAGCTGGAGATTTTATAAGACTTGAAGAATATGTTCTAGCAAATAATCAAGTTCTTGGTATTACAGGTCAAGTGTATGAAAATTTAAATCCATCAGACATAGAACGAATTGCAGTTGAAACATTAGACCAAACAAAGAAAATTCCACTTCTGCAAAGTGAACTAACTAATTTGCTTGCGAGTCAAACGTTTTCAGAGGAAGATATTCAGTTAGCATGTTCTCTTCAAGAACAGTTTCGATTAATACAAAAGCTCAATAAGACTAAGGGCAAGGAACCTATTTATAGTAATGAATATGTTTGGGGACCGAAACATGAAAATATTGTAATGACTGTTTCTTCTTTGGCGCGACTACTCATGCCGCAGAGGCTCCAAGTCAAATCGTTCTATCATCGGAGCAAAATTCTGCTTACCCACGTAATAGAGCGAAGAGCCTTAAGTTTATTACACCTATTAAAATTATAAAAAGTAATAATAGATCGCAAAATAAAAAGCCTAGAATACACTAGACTTATTGACTTGATACTATTGTTAAACTGTATTTTTTTTGTTGTTATAAATAATAAAATACGCTCCACAACCTACTACTAATACGATATGAATGTAGTAAGGTAAGTATTGGAGTTGCTTGTTAGGAAGATGTAGGACTTGATCAATTATTAAGTAACTCCAAATCAAGTGATAAATTAAATTGATCACTAAAAAAGCAACATGAAGATTACTCCAGTCCTTAGAGCATAAAGCAATACCAATAAAAACACAAACGAAACTCCATACTAAGCTAACTGAGAGGTCGCTCATAGTTGAATCACTATTCCAAAGCCATTTCAATACACTAGGAATATAGAGTAAACCTGTCAAACATGTAAGGATTCCAATTATCCTTTTATAGTGACCAACTTTGATATGACTCACCACCTTACCCCTGTTTGTTTAGTATATATTATACCACATTCACAAAAATTATTAAGCCTGAAGACAAGTCTCCAGGCTTAAGATTATTATTTACTATTTTCTAGCTTCCAATATAATCCCATTGGAATTGTACCTTTAGCAACTTCAACTGAATACACATTCGAATCATCTACCAATTTTTCTAAAACTTCTTTACTTGCCACACCTTGTAATTGTATATAGCCTTTAAATTCATAACTTGTATCACTTTCTATTGCATCAAACACTGAATCAGACAGTAGTACTTGACCAATAGTTACACGTTCACTATTTGAGTTAATACCTCTTCCATACAATAATACACTCGAAATATCATCTAAATATTCTTTGACTTCTTCACTTGATAAAGGTCTGTTAAAAGTAATAATAAACTCTGAAAGTTCATTACCCTTAAGTTCTCTTATATTGTCATTCACCTCAGCTGCGAATTCATCCAATTGTATCTTGTTTTCGATAGCTGTATACTCTGGATTCTCTATCAAAGTTTTACTCTCAATTTGAGTTGTGTTCGTTTGAATTGAGTCAGTAGCTAAGGTAGTCGTTGTTGCTGTCCAACTTCCACTTGTAATGTCTGATGGGATATGAAAACCAGCTAATGAATCAAATGTATTACTTACTGTATTTAGTTCACATTGCCCAATCAAACATTCTGCAGTTGTAGGTTCTCTACTTTGAGATGAGTATGCTATTAAATATGGTTCTGTAGAAACATTATAAGAGCTAATATATTGCCATTCAGTACTTAATTGATATAATGGGCGAATGTGGGAAACATATGCTGAATTTGCTGTATTTGTTTGCGAGAAAGATGATTCATACAGAGGCTCCTTAAGTGTCGGATTGTGTACTATTTCTCTGTCTTTTTCGTTTTTCCTTTTATTAGAAGATTTACCTAACCTAAAAAAAGAAGTGCACTGGCATCTCAGGCCCGCACACTTCTATTTTTAGATAATGGCTATCTTTCTTATTGCTTTCCTTCGCTTCTTGCAAGCTCCTTGCGTACAATTGGGGCGACCTTGGTGCCGAGCAGTTCAATAGCTCGCAGTACCTCGCGGTGCGGCATCGTACCTACATTCACATGCAGGAAGAATCGAGTAACGCCTAAATTTTTGCGCAGCAAAAGAATCTTCTCTGCAACATATTCAGAATCACCCACATATAAAGCGCCTCGAAGGCTGCGGGCAGAGTCATAAGCTGCACGACTGTAATGCTGCCCCCAGCCGCGTTCACGTCCAATGACATTCATTTGAGCCTGAGTTGGCGGGAAAAATAAATCGGCTGCTTGCTCCGTTGTTTCACCAACAAAGCCGTGTGAATGAGTGGCGATTTGCAGCTTGCTGGGATCATGGCCAGCTTTTGCAGCAGCTTCTTTGTAAAGATCGACCAGCGGTGCAAAATTTTCAGGCATCCCGCCAATAATAGCGAAGGCGATAGGAAGGCCGAGCAGACCTGCGCGAATCGCAGATTGCGCGTTGCCGCCGCTTGCGATCCAAACGGGAAGCGGGCTCTGAACTGGCCGCGGGTATACAGGTAGATTATGAATAGCAGGATGATGTCCACCGCGCCAATTGACCTTTTCGGAATCTCTGATAGCAAGAAGCAGCTCTAGCTTCTCTTCAAACAATTCATCATAATCTTCTAAGCTGTACCCAAATAGCGGGAAGGATTCAATAAATGATCCCCGTCCTGCCATAATTTCGGCTCTGCCGTTCGAGAGGCCATCGAGTGTGGAAAACTGTTGAAATACACGAACCGGGTCGTCTGAGGACAGAACGGTAACAGCGCTGGTGAGTCTAATGTTTTTGGTCATCGGAGCTGCTGCTGCCAGTACAACCGCAGGCGCAGTGCCCGCGTAATCAGCACGGTGATGCTCTCCAATACCATAAACATCTAGTCCAACTTGATCTGCGAGCACAATCTCCTCAACCGCGTTGCGCAGACGTTCAGCATGGCTCATGATTACTCCTGTCACCGGGTCCGGTGTCGTTTCCAAAAAAGTACTAATTCCAATTTCCATGTTTGCTGCCAAATCGGCCATAAGCATACGCCTCCTTTATTACCTATAGTTTACTCAATTTTTTATGGTTTCTCAAATTTAGTAAGCAGATAATTTCGGTTCATTACTTCTCTAACGAATCGTAATATGCTTATTAGGCAGAAAACGGCATCTTATAAATTTTAACGAATCTGATTAACGTTATGGCATGCTGTAGGAGAGGTTAGGTGCTGTTTTTCTCAAAATAGCGACGCTGGAGTTCGTTACAAATTCAAATCATTCCAAATGGCTTAAATAAGAGCTGCTGGGTTCGTTAGAGATAAATCCAATACAAATTCCGGGCAAAGGAGCGCCTTGTTAACAGCGATTCACTCAGGCATGCATTTTATCTAAGCCTCCATAAACATAACAAGGGCTGTTCCAAATGTAGATTTCTACTTTTGGGACAGCTTTTATAAGCTATTGGATAATCGGAACGGTATTCGGAGTAAATCGTGGCTTTGCCCGTAAATGGTTTATTTTGAATACAATAATTTTACTGATTTTCATTAATTGCAGCGCTTGTCTTGCCATTAGTCGATGCAGGAAGATATGATGAAATAAATAACAAGTCTACGAACAGCGAGGGGTAAATAAAATGGTAGTTGACCACAAGCTATGGAAACCTGAAGTATTGGCGTATCTTGAACGAATAGGCTATAACGGCCCGATCGACAACAGTTTGGCAACACTTACGGAGCTCCAGAACTGCCATGTACATACCGTACCCTACGAAAACTTAGATATTATAAATCGGGTACCGCTATCATTGGAAATTCCCGACCTGTTCAATAAAATCGTTACTAAGCATCGCGGTGGCTATTGCTTTGAGTTGAATGCACTGTTTGGTTGGTTGCTAGCCGAGCTCGGCTTTAACGTGACGAACTATTTTGCTAGGTTCTGGCGTGATGAAACACAGACACCGCCAAAACGCAGGCATCATATTTTACAGGTAGTAGCTGAAGGAAAGCCGTATCTATGCGATGTGGGAGTAGGCGGTATTGCACCGCGAAACCCGATTCTATTGGCTGAAAATGTCGTCTATGAGCAAAAGGAAGAAGCGTATCAGCTGGAGCGGGATGCCTTTTTTGGCTGGGTGCTGCTGGAGAGGAAGAAGGGGGAATGGAGCCGCCTTTATACCTTTACCGAGGAACCGCAGTTGCCGCAGGATTTCATTATGACCTCCTACTGGTGTGAGCATGCACAAGATTCGATATTTGTGAGCACGCCGATGGCGGCCATTCGGACAGCTGAAGGAAGAAATACGATTGCAGGCGAAGAGTTTCGTATATTTACGGGTTTGGGCGTTCAGGTAGTCACACCTTCTACACAAGAGGAATATGCGGAAGCATTACGTAAATATTTTGGAATTGTCATATCCGTATAGCATGCTAAGCAATCGGATCATCTTTTATATCTCTATCATACTAGCGGGCTGTCTCAAAAGTAGATTAATCTACGGTTGGGACAGCCCATTTTTTACGTACATGCTGACCGATTGTTGTCATATGACAAAAAAATGACAACTCTCACTATATAAAAGGGATAATTTGGATTATACTGTTTATAGGTAATTAGTATCATGTAAATGGTAGAAATGCTAAAGGTAAATAGATAATAGGAATTATTTTTGAGGTGAAAACAATGGCTGAGTATATCATGTTTCGAGAGATTTGGACGCCTTTCCGATTGGTGGGCATTCGACTGTTTAAGGATGAACATACTAAATATTGGTATAAAATTGGGAGCAATCATCGAAAACGGATGTTTAAGTGAATGTAACGAGCAGACTTTCCATCGGATGGTCTGTTTTTTTATTCCGAGCACGAGCGTGGTATTCATAGTAGAAGAGCCAATGCTATAATGAAGTTAAATTTCTTCTGGGCTTCCTTTAATTGATTACCTTTGTTTAATTAATGAATTCTTTCCATATCTAGCAACTGGGGAGTGCGGCTTCTTGATTGAGATATCAGGTTATCAAATGATCGATGAAATAGGCAGTTATGATGATATAAACCTATATAGAATGATTCGCCAAGCGGATAACATTCCTGTTATCGCCAAAACCACATGTGATATCTATCCAGGACCGAACGTGGTTGCTGCATTTCAGCATGAGTATGAGCTGCTCGTTAAGCTCGGCGGACGAGGAACGTTAGAAGCATATAGTCTGGAAATGTTAGCAGACAGACCTGTTCTGATTTTGCTGGATATCGGAGGCAGTACACTGGATCGGGTATTGCGCACGCGCGATAACCCTTTTATGCATGAAGCGTTGCTGGCCATCGCAGTATCGGCAGCAGATAGCCTGATGCAAATACATCGTGAAAAAATAATACTCAATGAAATAACCCCCTTTCATCTCATCGCTAATCCCGATACCTATGAAGTGAAGTTTATTGATATTCGAATGTGTTCAACTGAACTTAACAAGAGTCCGCTTCCATTAACAACAGGCAGGCCTGACTTCATTTTGTCCTATATCTCCCCAGAACAGACGGGCAGAACGGGAATGATCCCCGATTACCGCTCTGATTTCTATTCGCTCGGCGTCACCTTATACGAATGGATGTCGGGAAGCCTTCCTTTTGAATCACAAGATGTAATGGATGTTATATATCGGCATATTGCCAGCACGCCTGAACCTCTGCATAAGAGGTATTCCTCTATACCCGAGATGGTATCTGCTATTGTAAGCAAGTGTATGGAGAAGATGCCTGATGCGCGGTATATCAGTGCATTCGGGTTGAAGTCGGACTTGGAAGAATGTCTGAATCAATTCCAGTTATCAGGAGAAGTAGAAGCCTTTGCACTGGCAAGCCGTGATATTTCAGATCTTTGGAGGACTTCAAACCAGTATTACGGCAGACGCTCCGAGCAGCAATGCTTGCAAGATGCACTGCAGCGAGCGTCGTTAAGCGCTGCGGAGGTTATCTGGGTTAGCGGCAACGGAGGAATAGGAAAAACGTCCTTTGTGAATGAAACGCTTAGAAAATCGATGCCGCTTGAAGTTTATTTTGTTACGGGCAAATTCAATCCGCAGCAAACGGCAAAACCCTACGACGTATGGATTCAAGCCATTGATGAATTGGTTAGCCTAATGCTCATGGAGAGCAAGCTGCAGGCAGAGGTTTGGAAGCTGCGCATAATAGATGCCTTAAATGGGTATGGACAGCTGTTGATTGAATTGGTTCCAAAGCTGGAGCTGCTGATTGGAGAGCAGCCAGCGGTGCTTTCATTGCCGCCAGTGGAAGCGCAGCGCCGTTTTCACCTTATTTTGAGCCGTTTTATTCATCTCTTCCTTCACCGGGACTGCCCGTTGGTTTTGTTCTTTGATGATCTTCAATGGGCGGATGAAGAATCGCTTCAGTATCTTGCTTATCTTCTAGAGGATAGGGACATCAATCATTTACTCGTCATCTTGGCTTATCGGGATGGAGAAATTACGCCTCTGCATCCGCTAAGCCGTTTGGAGAATCATTTTGAAGAGCACAACACAAAGAACAGCCGTATTCATCTAGAGGCTTTGGAAGCCGCTGATTTAACCAGCCTTCTAAGCGACACCATGGGCTGCGAAGCTGCTGAAACAGATGAGCTGGCTGCTGTATTGCTCCATAAGACGGAAGGCAATCCTTTTTTTCTAAAGCAATTTATTCAGGATTTGGTTGATGATGAGCAAGTTATGTTTGATGAATCGAACAGGCGCTGGCAGTGGGATTTGCAGCTTATTGCTGAAAGGAACGTTCCGGCCAATACGGCTGATTATATATCGGGTAAGATGAAGCTTTTCCCGGATCAAATGGTTTATGTGCTAGGGCGGGCAGCTGTTCTTGGCACCAGCTTTGATGTAGATATGCTTGTTTCCATTACGAATCTACCCCTGCAGGAGCTGGAAGAAGTGCTGGAGAAAGCCGAGCGTGAACAATTATTGCAGCCAGTTAAGCTCGGGAACGGACAAATTTATCAATTTCAGCATGATCGCATTCAGCAGGCTGCCTATCATCTTGTATCCGAGGATGAGCTTCCCGCACTGCATTGGAGAATCGGATCGCTGCTTGCGGACCGTGTTGCATTCACTGAAGATGCAAATGTATTCGAAGCTGTCAATCATTTCAATCAGGCATGGAAACAAATAGAACGTCTAGAGCAGAAGCTTGAACTCGCCGAGCTGAACTTAAAGGCGGCCTTGAAGGCCAAACAATCGACCGCATATGAGACATCACTAGGCTATTTGCGTCATGCTGCTGCCCTTATCGAAGAGGAATGTTGGAAAAACAGCTACTCGCTTGCCTTCCGAATATTCAGAGAACGCGCCGAGGCGGAATATTTATGCGGTCATTTTGCGAAAGCACATGATTTATTTAATTTGTTGATCAGCAAAGCGGAAACTAATTTAGATAAAGCGCTCGTTTGGACTATGAATATTCAATTAGAGGCAACGAATGACAATTACGACGAGGTCCTTTCTTTGGGCCGTCAAACGTTGGAGCTATTGGATATTCACCCTCGTTTTGAGCCAAGCACATTCGAATTGACTGTGCAGTGGTTAAAGCTCAGAAGCAAAATTAAGAAACATTCGATAGCATCGCTGCAGCAACTGCCGCCAATGACAGATGAAGTACGGAAAGCGGCTATGACCGCGATGGTCTATACGAGCAATGCCAGTTTTTTTGTAAATCAAAAAGGCTGGCTTGCTACTACTTTTACCATGGTCGAAATGACACTAGATTACGGCATGGCCCCGGGGTCATCAATCGGTTTTGTCGGTTATGCCATGTTCCTGAATTTTCAATTTCGGCATTATAAAGAGGCATTCGAATGGGGGATGCTCGCCTGTGAATTATCGAAGCCGTACCCTATACTGCATGTTAAGACGCTTACTTCATTCACCCTTTGTTACGACAGCTGGCGCAAATTTGATCCGATGATGCTGAAGACCTTTACTGAGCATGCTGGGAAAGTTGGACTGGAATCTGGAGATCTGTGGCACAGCAATCAAAGTGTATTAATTAATTGTGCAACTCTGCTGCAATATGGTCATCCGCTTAGTGATATTTATAACCGGTTAATTGCGCATTCAGGCGATTTTTTGCGCCATAATAATACGCTTCATTGGAAGCAAGCTGTTCTGCTTTCCGCTCTCCTTGTACGTTTAACGGGATATCGCGCGCCGAATGATCCATTTATGGAAACGGATATCTTTAGCGAGGATTTTGCCGGGTCGGTGCACGGAGATCAATTTAATACGATTCAAGAGCTGGTTTGCACGCTTCATTATTTGCCTGGCTACTTTTTTGGCCAGTATCAGGAAGCAAATGAAGCTTTGAAGAGAGCAGCCGCAATTATTTCTGCGCGTAATGATAACTATGAGAGCACCGTACAATACTTTTATGAATCGTTAGTGCTGGCACAGCTTTATGAGGATGTTTCCGTACAGGAGCAAAAAGAATTTTTGACAACTATTAAGAAGCATATGAAAAGAATGAAAGTGCTCACTACGCGTTGCCCAGAAAACTATAAGCATAAATATTTGCTCATTAAAGCTGAAATGGCGCGGATTACACGAAAGAGCCGTCAAGCGGAGGAGCTGTTTGAGCAGTCGATTGAGGCAGCGCGTGCYTATGGATATATACATGATCTTGCAATAGCAGCGGAATGTCTTGCAAAATTTGCCCTTCGTCAAGGCAGGCAGCAGCTCGCGAAAATCTATATGACGGAAGCGTATGAAGCATATATTGAATGGGGGGCGGCTGCGAAAGCGGCTGATCTGGAACAAAAATATGGGCATCTGCTCCACATCAGACGGGAGTCGGGCCTTGAAAGTGTTGATTATCTCTCAGCAGTCATGTCCGCGCAAGCATTATCGGGCGAAATGGAAATGAATCGTTTGCTCGACACGCTGATGCGTATCATGCTTCATAATGCTGGCGCGGAATATGGCGTACTTATTTTTGGTCACGAAGACAATTGGGTTGTTGAGGCTTATGGAACAGCAGAGGAGCTTCACATTGAAACCGTGCCCCTTGCGGAGGAATCGGAAATCGCCTCAGCGGCTATTATTGGCTATGCAGCACGAACGAAAGAGGAAGTTGTCCTGCATGATGCAGCTCATGAAGGGATGTTCGTCCGAATTCCGTATGTTAAAAATAATGGATTAAAGTCGGTTCTATGTCTGCCGATCATGCATCAGAATAAGCTGATTTGCTTGCTCTATATGGAGAATAAGCTATCGACGAGCGTCTTCACACCGCAGCGGCTTGATGTTCTGAAGCTGCTCGGCTCCCAGTGCGCCATTTCCATAGAAAACGCTAAGCTTTATTCGGGGATACAATATCTCAAAAATAACTTAGAGGCGCAAGTTGTCGAGCGGACTCGCAGTCTTGAGAGATCGATGCAAGAGACGTCTGCTGCGCTTGCCGAAGCTTCTGTTTATGAGGAACGGAGCCGCATTGCCCATGATATTCATGATATTGTCGGCCATTCACTTACCTCGACGATCCTTCAGATTGAAGCTGGAAAGCGACTGCTGCACAAGGACCTGGAGGGCGGCATACAGCGGTTGAAAGAAGCGCAGGATCTAGCAAGGCATAGCCTGAATGAGATCCGCGGTTCTGTCCATATGTTGAAAGAGGACAAGTTCGCTGACCTCGGACAAATGCTGAACCGGCTCATTCAAGATACAGAGCGCAATATGGAAGTGAAAGTTCATGCAGCGATTCAGCCTTTGCCGAAGCTGTCGACAGCGCATAAGAAGGCGATCTATCATGCGCTCCAAGAAGGCTTAACCAATGGCATCCGACATGGGGGGAGCAAGGAATTCCGCTTTAGTTTGCAAACCGTAGGAACCTATTTGCAGTTCAGGCTCGAAGATTGCGGAATAGGAGCCCCTGGAATTGCGCTTGGATTTGGGTTAAAGGCGATGAAAGAGCGAGTGGAACAGCTGGGCGGAAGCCTCTCTATTGAATCATGGCCAAATCAAGGCTGTCTGTTAAAAATCGATTTGCCCTACAAGATACGTTTGAATGGAGAGAGGGAATGAATAAGATAACGATAGTAATTGCCGACGATCAGATGCTGACACGGGAAGGGCTTCGAACCATATTGGACTTGGAAGATGATTTCGAGATCGTTGGCGTAGCTAAAAATGGGGAAGAGGCGTGTGAAATGGCAGAGACGCTTCAGCCACACCTTATGCTGCTGGATATTCAAATGCCGATTATGGATGGAATCACCGCTTTAAAACGAATTAAGCAGAGCTCGCCCAACATTTTTATTTTGTTTTTAACGACATTCATAGACGCGGATTATATTGTAGAGGGCATGGCGCATGGGGCAAGCGGCTATATGCTGAAGGATATGGACATCGATAAAATGATTGCCGCGATTCGTGATACGATATCCGGGCAGTTCATTCTTCCAGCCGCGGTTGCAGCCAAACTGGCTGAGAGGATGAACAGGTTTACAGAGGATCACGAGCAATGGCAAAAAACGAGCCAGCGTCACATCCAGCTGACAGATCGCGAGAAAAAGTTGGCACAGCTTATTATACGCGGACTGAACAATCGAGAAATTGCTGATGCGTTGTTCATAGCCGAAGGTACAGCACGCAACTACATCAGCAATCTCTATAGCAAACTGGAAGTTGTTGATCGCGCACAGGCGATTATTCGCCTGCAAGGCTTGATTTAATTCATGGCTTTAAGTGATGCCCGTATCCGCTGGGACAAGTCTTTTTTGCATGCGCTGCTCATTCAGCAGCTCCATCATCCATGTTTCAATTTCCTTCGTATGCTGCGTGGCATAGGCTGGACTAGCAAGGTTGCGAGCTTCTAGCGGATCTTCGGTTAAGTTGTACAGCTCAAATTCCTCTGGAGCCGGCTCCGTTTTCACTTGTGTCACCCACAGCGGGTACTGTTCGCCTTTTACAGGATCAGCTTGCAAAAAGGTTACATCCTGTACGCCTGGTTGGCTCCAAAATTGCACGTTGTCATAGTAACGGGAAAATTTCCATAATTGTTTCTTTCCATCGGTAATAATCGTCATGAGGACAGACTCAATATGGTTAGGCTGAACAACGGATGAATAGGGCTCCCCAAGTGGATTGACTTGGTGCTGGCCGCGTGTCACGTCGTCATCGGTCATGAAGTATACAGGACTATCGACGGTTACGGCCGGTTTTTGTTCCAAAATGATAGGAGTGAGGTCGCGCCCAACAAAAGGGCGGGCTTCGCTGAATCTCTTTTGCAAGCAGCATTGAATGGTATGGATGTCCACATTCGCAAGTCCAAGCATAGTAGGCAGCAAATCAACATGGCTTGTAAGGGTATCCACATTTTTATTACGCGGAAATAGATGTTTATTATGAATAAGGAAAGGCACATGCAGAAACTCTTCATAGGCACAGTACCATTTCTGATGAAGATTTCCGTGAGATCCGAGCAAATCACCATGGTCTGAGGTGAAAATAACGATCGTATTGTCATAAAATGATGAGCGAGCAAGCGCCTCGTATACTTTTAACATTTGCTGATCGGCATTTTTTTGCAGCTGGTAATAAAGCTGACGGTAAAATGGATTGTCGATGATCGGCTGCAGCGCCTTTGGGTAGGTATCGCGATAGCTTGCTTGGCAGCGTGGTTTCGTAAGCAGCGATTCATTCATCGTTGGCGGCGGGGAAACGGATGGTACCGTAGGCTCCACTTCGAAACGGAAGGCGGGCAAATGCGCGGTGAGCGCACCGTACAAAACAATATCATGCGGGTTAACGAAGGAAGCAATGACTAACCATGGCTTGGCATTTTTATCATTGCTTTTTTGACGATCAAGGTTTTCAAGCAGCATCACAGTTTCCTCACCATAAACCACATCGCGTCCACTTATTCCAAAACCTGCAGAGGAGGCGGAATTACGCGGATTTTTTCCATTTGGCTCCGGACCAATCCAGTCAGAGAAGCCGAAGTCATCTAGGCGATTAGCTTGGTAATATAAGTCGGTTTGCTCTCTGTCAGGTACGCCTGTCAAAGGATCAAAGCTTGGTATGCTGTTGTGGGTGCCAGGGACGATAATATCTGCATTGGTTATATGCCATTTCCCTTTGTAGTGCGTCTGATAGCCGGCTTCGCGGAAATAGTCGCCCATCGTAGGAACGGTGTTTTTATCCAGCCAATGCACATCGGAATCGAAAGACTCTTTGGCGATTCCAACCGTTTGGCTGACGCCGTGGAGCGATGGGTAATGTCCGGTAAACAAGGTTGCCCGGCTTGGGCAGCATGCGGAGCTCCCGATGTAGTGCCTATGGAACTCCATAGAGTTTTCTTTCAACAGCTCCTGTGCGATTAGATTTTTTTTGCGCCATTTTTTTATTTCGGCGTTCTCATATACAGGGGGATAACGTTCCTCATCCACCAGAATGACAAGGAAATTAGGCTTATCGAGCTTTCGGGAAGCTTGCTGATTACGTTTCATGGCAACACATCCTTGGCTAAGACTTCACTTTAAATTATGCTGCAAAGCTTAGAAACAGTAATTTTCTACCGTTAGATGCGTAAGCATATGCGAAAAAGAAACAAGCTCACCTCATCAAGGAGGTGAGCTTGTTTTCTTTTTTAAAGGCTTTACTTCTCTGCTTTCCATTCAGCGATTTGCTGTTTGTATTGTACAAGAAGCTCGTTCAGTGATTGCTTAATAGCAGCAGCATCTTCAGCTTGAACCGCTTGCGCCAGCTTAATCTCTGCTCTAATAAACGCCATGTCAGCGCTGTCGGCTTCGCTAATAGTCGCCTCAGTCATTTGAACCGCCGTACCTGTATTCTTATCAAGCTGAACGACATCAGCTGGTGCAATATTTAATTTAGTGGAATCTGAGATTTTTACTGCAGAAGCTTTCAATGACAAAGTTGTGCTATTCTCCAATTTCTCCGATTTAGAGATAGAAATCGTTTCCTTGCCAGCTGAAATTGCTGGTATTGCTTCGACAGATGAAATGAGATTTTTCATCGTGCTGCCGATCGTTTTCTCATATTGGTCTAATGTATCCTGCCAGTCAGCGAGTGTGTCAGGCGCATACTTTTTGGCTAAGTCGAGCGGATTAGTAAAGCTGTTAACCACAGCTACGCCAGTTGTTGCATCTGCGGAGATGGAAGTGCTTGCTGTTACGTTTTGCAGCATTGAGAATTTTTCAGGTGCTGGCGCTTTAGACGCTGCATTCGAGATGGCAGGGCCTGCAACAGCGGACATCAATAAAGCAGATGAAAGGACAACTCTGGAAATAATCAACTTATGGTTCATGGTTTCACGCTCCTAATGGGTTTGTCTTACTCGTCTTACTCTACAAGAAGGCTGTGTCAGAACATTGGTGTATTTGTGGAAAAACGATGGCACGACCCCATTGCGATTGTGGGCTTGGTATACTTATAGAAGAAATGTTCAGGGGGTTAGTGAAGGTGAACAGCAATTATCGCATCGCCGTTGTGGATGATGACTTTCATATACGTAATTTAGTCGAGATTTATTTGCAGAAGGAAAATTACCAGACAATCGGTTTGGAAAATGCAGAGGACGCATGGGAGCTGTGGCAAACCAATCCTCCGGATCTGTGGGTGCTCGATATTATGCTGCCGGGAATGGATGGCTATGAGCTATGCAGGCGAATTCGGAATGAGGCAGAAGTGCCCATTATTATGATTTCAGCCAAAGATACAGAGGTTGATAAAATATTAGGCTTGGAGCTTGGGAGCGACGATTATTTAGTTAAGCCGTTTAGTCCTCGCGAGCTGATGGCGCGCATAAAGCGGCAGCTCCAACGCTGGTATAAAATTAACCAAGCCGAAGAAAACACGGCGAATGCTGCAACGCCATTGTCGCGGCTGGAGCTCGGTGAGCTTCAATTGATGCTGGAGGAAAGGCGTGTATTCTGGCAAGGCGAGGAAGTGGACATGACGAGCAAGGAATTCACGATGCTCAAGGTGTTTATTGAGCAGCCGAACCGTGCTTTTGCTAGAGCTGATCTGCTCACACTCGTCTGGGGCGACGATTATTTCGGCAGCGATCGTGCAGTCGATCATCTTATTAAACGAATACGAAAAAAAATAGAGCATTTACCGATAGAGTCGGTATGGGGTCATGGCTATCGAATGAGAACGGATCGGGGTGTGTATTAATATGAGGCTCGTTCATCAGATTAATCTCGCATTTGGCATCGCGCTTGTGCTTGTTTTATCGATCACTGCGCTTTTAATTCACTATGTGTTATTAGATCATTTTATGGTTGCGCAAAAGGAAGAACTGAAGATGGCAAGCGCAACGCTGTCCGCTACTATGAAGACGGAAATGGTGACCCAATCAGCGAAAGATAGCCAGGTGACACTTTCCGCCAGTGCATTGTCAATTAACCCATCCATTGAAGCCGTCGTGACGGATGCCCAAGGAAATATTATGAAAGAGGTATTGCCGATGCAATCTTTGCAGGCCGGTAAAGCATCGAGCACGGAGACAGCAGCCATTACGAGCGTTGGTAAGGTAGTAGACGGGACGGATAAAGGGTTTCTTGTTGAAGTGAACGCCATTCCGCAGGGTACCTTGACGCTCTTTACGCCGGTCAGCAAAATCAAAGAAATTGAACAGGCGCTGCTGAAACGTTTGCTTCTTGTATTCGGTTTGGGCGGAATGCTTATGCTGGTGCTCAGCCATTTGATCACGAGGAAGCTAATCAAGCCGCTCATGAGATTAAAGGAAGAATTGACAAAGGTGAAGAGCCGCCAGTTTTCCGAGGTGAAGCGCGTAAAGGCAGGGGGGGAGATTGGTTCTGTTGCACAGGTCGTTTTTGAAATGGCTGACGAGCTTAATCGCTTTAACCGTGCGCAAAAGCAGTTTTTCCAAAATGCTTCACATGAGCTGAAATCACCTTTAATGTCCATTGCGGGTTATGCGGAAGGCATTAGAGACGGAGTGTTTGAAGGTGAAGGTGTTTATAAAGGCTTGGACATTATTTTAAGCGAAAGTGACAGGCTGAAAAATTTGGTTACCGAAATGACGTTGTTAGCGAAGCTGGACAGCGAGGAGGATATTTATCAGCCCTCGTTGGTGTGTTTAAAGGATTTGCTCGCTGAGACGATTGAACGTGTAAACCCTATGCTCGTCAAAAAAGGAATTACACTGCATCCAAGCAATGATGAGCATGAACAGCTGATTGTACGAGCAGACCAAGACAAGCTTCTTCAAGCGATGCTTAATGTTGTGACAAACGCGATTCGACATGCGGATAAAAATATTTATATTCATGCTTCGGCTAAGAAAGGCCGCATAGAAATATCGGTGTCCGATGATGGCGGCGGCATTCCGGATGAGCTTCTTCCTTATTTATTTCATCGTTTTGTGAAAGGCAAGGACGGAGAGTCCGGCCTCGGCCTTGCCATATCGCGAGCGATTGTGGAACGATGCGGGGGACTCATTACTGCCGATAACCGCAAGGGCGGCGGTGCTATATTTTATCTTGGATTTCCAATAGCCGCATGAGTAGGAGCAAGCCATAAGGAAGAAGCCTTCAAAACCACAATAGGAGTGGGATTGAGGGCTTCTTTTTATATCCAGTAAGGCACGCGGAGTATCTTTTAGTCGCTTTTTGTCGATCCTTGGAATGACTATTTTAAATCCATAGACAGAAACGAGATAGGATGATTCCTTGTGTTTTCATACATGAAATTTTTTAGAGGGAACCGAAAATCAAAATATCGGATACCGACGAATAGTGCCTCATCTCTTCAAGATCCTCCCATTAGCAAAAATATGTCAACTAATATTATTTACCTCAAACAGCTGTTCACGTTAACGCCAGATTTAATCATAAGGCAGATCCAAACGAATCAAGATGATAATTCTGCGACTCTTGTTTATTTGGAGGGGTTAGTCAATAAGGAATACATTCACAATAATATTTTACATGCTTTAATTAACGGCGACTCTGGCCAATATTTCCGCTTGCCTGAAGTCAGTGTAGGAACGATCCGGAACGAATCAACCTGGAATCAAATCGAAAATGCCATTTTGCAAGGGGATAGTGTGCTCTTTGTTGAGGGGCAATCCCAGGCTTACGTTTATGATACGAAGGGCTGGCCGCAAAGACCGGTTGATGATTCTCGTATCGAAGCTTCGCTGCGAGGAGCCCATCAGAGCTTTGTTGAAACGGGGAGCCAAAATATAGCCTTGATTCGCAGATATATTCCAAACCGTGAATTGAAAATCAAAGAGCTAATCATAGGACAACGCGGAAAATTAAAGGTTTCAATTTTATATCTAGCTGACGTGGCTGATCCAGAGATTCTTAAGGAGCTCGAACAGAGGATCAATCATATTGATATTGACGCCATCATGAATACGGGAGAGCTGGCAGAATTTATCGAAGATAATCCCTTTTCACCATTTCCTCAAGTTATTTTGACCGAAAAACCCGATACAACAGCATCACATATTCTACAAGGAAGATTTGCAGTTGTTGTGGATCGTTCCCCTACTGTGATGATTGCTCCTGTAAACTTCATTGCCTTTTTTCAGAGTGTTGATGATTACAATAGCCGCTGGCTGATAGCTTCTTTTATTCGTCTTTTGCGTTTTTTTGCTCTATTTATCGCTTTATTCTTGCCATCTGCCTATATCGCGTTCATCTCGTTCAATTACGAGGTCATTCCCGTTCAGTTCGTTCTATCGATTGCGGAGACTAGATCTCGGGTTCCTTTTCCGCCGATAATAGAAGCTATTTTGATGGAAATCATGCTCGAAATGATGAGAGAAGCGGGAATTCGGCTGCCTGCGATGATTGGTCAAACGATTGGTATCGTAGGCGGCATCATTATTGGACAAGCGGCAGTTCAGGCAGGAATCGTGAGCAACATTATGGTTATTGTCGTTTCTTCTACCGCGATCGCCTCTTTCATTATCCCGAACTATGATATGGGGGCTTCCATACGCCTTCTAAGATTTCCAATCATGATTTTGGCTTCGATGTTTGGCATAGTAGGCATCGTCATTGGTGCGAGCGCATTAGTTGCCCATTTCGTTTCTATGGAATCGTTGGGAACGCCCTATGGGAGCCCTTTAGCTCCGTTTAGATATTCTGAAATGAAGGATGTTTTTGTTCGTTTTCCGATATGGAGCATGCTTAAGCGCCCTAAGAGCACGATGTCGTTACAAACCACTAGACAGAAAAAATATCGGAGTGGTGAAGATTCTTGAGCAAATATAAACGAAACCAAATTACGATCATGCAGTTTATTTTTATTATTCATGGGAGCCAAGTGGGAACAGGCGTATTCTCCCTGCCAAGGACGCTTGCAGAAAAGGCAGGAACGGACGGGTGGATATCCTTGCTCATTGGATACTGCGTAAACCTGATAGCCAGTATTACAATCATAAAGATTTTTGAAAAATACCCGGAGGATACTTTGCCAGACTTGTTAATGCGACTCTTTGGCAAATTTGCAGGGAAGGTAATGAGCATTCCTATTATTGCTTATTTCGCCTTTTTTGCATGGACGATACTGTCAGTCACGATGTTATTTATTAAACAGTGGTTTTTGCAAATGACTCCGGATTATATTGTGATGGTTTTACTCATTATTCCTGGTTTTTTTATAGTTGGAAAAGGGCTGCATGCGTTGGGACGCTACGCGGAGCTTGTTTTTTATATGACGTTTTGGATGTTTTTTCTATTGCTTATCCCTATGGGAGACAGCAACTGGATTCACCTGCTTCCCATTATCAAGGAAGGCTGGATGCCTATTTTCAATGGAGTTAAAGCAACCACGTTCTCCTTTCTCGGTTTTGAAATCGTTTTTTTGATATATCCTTTTTTGCAAAAAAAGCATTTGGCTGTTCGCGGAATTGTCATAGCTAATTCCATTACTCTATTTATCTATCTGGGCGTTACCTTTATATGCTTCGCCTACTTTAGTCCGGACGGCATAACCGAATATAATGAGCCGCTATTTAATTTATTGAAAATGATCGAGCTGCACTTTTTGGAGCGCTTTGACATGGTATTTCTGGCTCTTTATTTGTTTGTCATTTCCACCGCTTGGCTTCCTTATATGTACGGAGTGGTCTTTAGTACAAACCATCTGCTCGGGACAAAAAAACCAACGCCTATCGTCATAACCTTGTTTGTTTCGATCGTGATTTGCACCCTTTTTCTCCACCCTTCATGGAATCAAACGGGGAATTGGGTGCTTTTCATCAGCACTGTAGGAATTGGGTTCGCTTATGTGTTTCCTATTCTGCTTTACCTCTATGTAAGCATATATAATCGGTTTAAGCGGAGTGATAGCCTGTGAAAGTCGTTTACTTTGTTTTTCTGCTGATATCGCTTTCCGTTCTTTCGGGCTGTGTGGATCGGATTAACATTGAGGATATATCTCTTAGCTTGATGTTGGGAATCGATCTAGATAAGGATGGAAATCTCGTTGTTTCCTCCTCTAGCCCTGTTTTCTATAAAGAAGCGAAGGATAAGGAAGAGAATACGATGGTTAAATCCATTACGATTAGAGAGTCTAGAGATCAATTGGATTCATCAATAACGGCATTATCGAGGCGAGGCAAGATTCAAGTATTTCTTATCGGCAAACGTGTATTTCAGCATAAGGATTGGTTTAATATTTTGGACACGATGTATCGCGATGGGAAAAATACAACGATGTCTCGAGTCGTCTTGGTAGACGGACCCGTTTCAGAAATTGCGATGTTCACGCCTAAGGATAAGCCGCGTCTTCCGATGTATTTATTGAAACTGATTGAGACGACGAACAATCAAAATCTTACAGTGAAAACGACGCTTCAAGAGCTTCATCGTCAATTTACGGAAAAAGGGATAACTCCGAGCATGACCGAGATGAAAAAAGATAATCTCATAAGAGTAACAGGTACAGCGCTCTTGGATCATTCAGGAAAATACAAATTAACGCTGGATAGGAATCAGTCAAAACTTCTGAAAATTTTGCAGGATGAAACAGGCGGCGTATTTTCATTTACGCTCAGCCTTCCTCAGCAGCCAAACGAGGGAATGGCTCAGGAAAATAAAATAAGTTTTTTTCCTACCATAATTCAAGTAAGAACAAAAACCGATTACAAGAACGATCAATTTAAATTTGATATTGAAGCGAGGATGGGGATTAACCTCACAGAACGTTTATTTGTTTTTGATGTTCAGAAGAATGCACCCGAATTACAAAAACAAATCGAGGAAGAGCTTCAGAAGCAAGTGGATCAGATGGTCAAGAAATTACAAAAGGCCAAAATCGACCCCATTGGACTCGGCTTATATGCTAGAGCTTTTAAATACCAGCAATGGAAAAAGGTTAAGGACCATTGGGGAGAAGCGTTCTCAGAGGCGGAAGTAAATGTGAAGTTTAAAATTACGATTCAGGGAATGGGTTCGAATAGGTAATATCGTTTTTTTCTGATTCGATAAAAAGCCGCAACCATAAGAAGGTTGTGGCTTTTTGTTGCAAATTGAATAAATACCCACATTATATTCAGCATAGCTATGTGCTCATGTATAATAAACAGGTTAAATGAAAAATATGGCTTTTAAACTATAGATAAGCTAGGTGATCATATGGCGGTTCTGACCATCAATGAGTTAGAGAGATATACCGAAAATGTACTCGTATTTCCAGCCTTTCATATTGAAATTGCACGTCATGAGGTGGTCGCGCTTTATTCGAGCATGAATGTCCGAAATACGTTATTAGCGATGCTGATAGGAGAACTGCCGATTTCCAGCGGGGAAATTAAGTTGAATGATCTGTCATTTGCAAATAACAGGAAAGGATTTCTTAGTCAGATAGGTCTTCTGCTGTTGGAAGAAGGCTCTTATGAACGGTTGACTGTCAAAGAAAACTTTAGCTTCTTTAAACAAATATACGGTTCAAGCCTATCCATCGATGAAGCTGTCCGAATCGTCAATCTTGATCTGAAAGCCAATAAGCGCCTAACGAAGCTGAGCCTGTCAGAGAAAAGACGGGTTCAGTTTGCACGCTTATTGTTTCRAGATCCTGCTCTTTTCATATTTGAGGAGCCGGATCAGAACGTAGATATCGAAACGAGGATTGTTTTTCATAAAATAGTTCGTACACTCGGGGAAAGCGGCAAAGCGATTCTCGTACTCACGGGGAATATGGAAACAGCGCTTAGTGTGACAAGCCGGGTCTATCGACTGGATGAGAAGGGACTCAAAGCTTTTGATGTTCAAGATACAGAAGAGGAACCGAAATTAGTATCGACAGAAGATGCGGATAAAAAGGAAGAATCTATGCCTTCGCATGCAGCAAGTGATGAGGACCTTGAAGATGATGAACCTATAGTTCAGCACGTCAGATTTGAGAAAATTCCGACTCGAATGAATGACAAAATTATATTGTTCAATCCTCCGGAAATTGATTATATCGAAAGCAGTGAAGGACAAACGAATCTCTATATTAAAGGGGAGATGTATCCAACATCCTTCATAATTAACGAGCTGGAAGAAAGACTGCAGACATATGGCTTCTTCCGTTGCCATCGTTCTTACATTACAT